>CAVDVT010000001.1:0-4868 GCA_963612415.1 bacterium
GCTTCAGCAGAGACTGGAACCATGCGTGGACCTGAGTCTTGCACTGGAGCTGCTTGAACATCTTGACGGTCTCGGTGTGGACCTTGCTGCTCATGGCATTGCTTGCGTTGGTAGCAGCGGCCTGCTTTGCTTCCAGCGTGTCTGCGGCAGCAACCGCAGCCTTCATGTCTGCAAAGTCTTCCATGATCTCCTTCTGGAGAGAAGCATAGTTTGCCTTGACGTTTGCCTTGTCCTGATCGTCCACGTCACCGTAGGTCAGCAGGTTGGACAGAGCATCACGGGCACCGTAGAAGGAGTCCGTCCAGTTTTCGGGGTAGGTGTAGTATCTGCCGCGCTGGTCCTTGTACCAGACGCCCTCGGTGGGCTGCTCGTCAGAGCGGGTGACCGAACCGGTGGAGACCTTGTAGCAGTCCGCCGTGTCCGTGGTCAGCACGGGGTAGTACGGAACAAAGGCATTGTATACGTTGTCGTCAAATGCAGTCCACTCAACGATGGCCGTATCCAGATCGCCCGTGGAGCTGACCTGGAACAGGTGGGTTTCAATGTTGTTG
The DNA here is from genome assembly GCA_963612415.1 of bacterium. Taxonomy (GTDB): domain Bacteria; phylum Bacillota; class Clostridia; order Oscillospirales; family Ruminococcaceae; genus Faecalibacterium. Next base: position 552 of record CAVDVT010000001.1, read on the forward strand.
GTCTTGGCGATGGGCTCGGTCTTGAAGAAGTTGAGGGCATCCTCCACAGAGAACTTCTTGGTCAGGGTGATGTTGGAGTAGATCGGAACGATCTCACCGTTCTCGTTGACATTGCTCATTGCAAAATCATCTTCGGTGTAGGTATCCTCCGTGTAGGTGTCCACGCCGTTCAGATAGTTCAGACCGGCAGACATCCGGGGAGAAGCGCTGGGGCCATTGTAGGAAGCGTTCAGATCGATGACATTGGCAGCGGCATCGCCCACAAAGGTGCCTGCCTGCTGTGCCACAGAGATCACATTTGCAGAAGCGATCACATTGTCGGTGTCGTCAAGGTCGATCTTGCCGATGGCTGCAATGTTCGGCTGCATGAATGCAACGCCGGAAGAAAGCTTGAGTGCAATGTAGGCATGACCGGTCAGGTTCTCAATGAACCAGGTCTCGTTCTGGTCTGCCACAAACACACCAGAACCGCCGGCTGCACCGGCATTGTCATAGATCGAGGCCAGCAGCTCAACACCCTCGCGTGCGGTGGATGCCTCGCTGAGCAGGACCGTCGTGATCTCTGCTTCCTCAATGCCGTCGTCCACATACGGATCCACTGCAAGCACTTCGTCCATGCCGTACAGAGACTCAGTGGCAGAGACCATCACGCCCTTCTCGTTCGTACCGGCTTCCTCATAAGGAGTGTGGTCGTGGGTGCCGTCGCAGTCCGGGCAGACACCCAGGCCGTTGTCATCCCGACGTGCGGTATAGCGGTAGCTGTCGTGGGTAAAGGTGTAAGTATAGCCGTAGCAGCCCTCGTAGACTTCGCCTGCGGTGTGTTTTCCGGCTGCGCTCACGTAGAACAGCTTGTTGTAGTCGTTCGTGCCCAGATCCTCGATACGGCCGAACATCGTCGTTCCGTCCTCGGTCAGGTCACTGCCAACATAAAGTGCCGTGCAGGCAGATGCAGAAGTGACCATGCTGACCGTTGTTGCAAACACAGCAACAGCCGCAACAATCTTCTTGAAATTCATGTTTCAGATTCCTCTCTTTCCTCGTCGGCGTTTTTCGTCAACAAGGGAATCATACACCCATTTTACAGAAAATGCAAGTATTTGTCTGGAATCAGGGTAATATATTCATATTTACAAGAATATATTCGTTTTGCTAGTCAAATTATGCTTCCAATGCCTTTCGGATGTACTGGAAAAGGCAAGAAAAAAGCCCGCCACCCACTGAGCAGGTGACAGGCTTGCAAGATGAATTTCCGAACGTCCATCTTGTAAGCCAGTTTACCACCGAAAAGAAGTGAAGTCAAATCCGCCCCGGCTTCCTGTTACGGAAACCGGGGCGGGTCATTATGCTTTATTGAAATCGCTCAAAGAATTCCACAATCTCTGTGCTGCTCAATTTCTTTTTACCGTACTCTGCATAGATCCGGCGTTCCCAATCTGCATAGCAGCCTTTTTCACCGCAAGGCGATGTATAGGTTGAGATCAGGCCGCTGCTCTTGGTCCATCCTTTGTCATTGACAAGAGAATCAAGGTATTTTCTGAGGTTCTTCTCATTTATAACTTCTGCACCGGCTTTCTTGAAATCGTGCGCAGTCCAGAAAATGACCACAAGCACAACGACCACAACCAAAAGCATCTTCTTCCACCTCCCCTTTACTGCCAGTCCGTATAGTTTTCATTGCCGATCAGGAACTCAAAAATCATACTTGATTCGTCTGCGATCTCGTTATCAACGGTATTGAGGTTCTCATAAGCTTCCGAAAACTCGTCCGTATCGTACGCATAGTAAATGTCCGCTTCCCGTTCAAAGCCTCTGCTGTCGGTAAGGGTCGTTGTCTTTCCAGAATCGACATAGGTCAGGGAGTAATCGCCCGACTCCGGGAAGCTCATGCCCTTGGCCGTAACAAGAACACAAGCGTTGTCATTGGAACTGAAGAATCCACCCTTGTAGCCGACCCATTCGCTGGAACCATCGCTGAAGGCATCGTTCAACGCATCCAGAACGCTGTTTCCGGTACTGTTCGACAGTTTCTGACTGATATAGAACGTATCGCGGTAGGCTTCCGGATACTCGCTCTGCGGCTTGATGAATCCTTTGTAGGTATCGTTGAACGCCTTATCATACGAAGCCGATCCCACTATGGTATTCCGATACAGGTCATACTCGTATGGAATCCATTTTTCCACGCCGCCTTCCGCATTCCGGCTATAATAGTAAGAATACAGGTGTACAAAGCCATTGAACACATCCACCATTTTCATATATGTTCCATGGCTGGTATCGCCGGGGATCGGGTCGTCTGCCATAAAGGTCTCATAGAGTGTTTCGCGCCATGCTCTTGTAAAGAGTCTGAGTTCATCTTCCTTGTCTGCGATCCCCAAAAACTTGGACTGATCGCCCTTACTTGCGCCATTCGGATCTGCATAATTGCGAAGGATCAGCGTTTTATATTCCTCGATTTTTTCCCGATCTTTCTCGCTCTGGGATGCTGCGGCAGCTTCCGATCCCGCCTTTTCCTGTGCAGCACGCTCTGCTTCCGCAGAAGCTGCCGCTGCTTCACTTTCAGCTGCTTCCTGCGCACGGCTGGATGCAGCCTCAGTTTCGCGCTGCTGTTTTACTTCTTCCGGGATATTGTCATACCCCATCGTCATTGCCCCATACCAGACAAGCGTGGAGACAATGAGCAGAATTATATTCCGGTACCGAAATCTCGGCAGTCTTTTTGTAACGGGCGGCAGCAGCAAAACACCTGCCGCCGTTCCCAGCAGAGTTGCGGTCATGCCGAAATCACTATAATTGCCGACCATGCCCAAAATCATGCTGACAGATATGATCCATTGCAATGTTCTTTTTACCTTTTTCATTTGACGATCCCTTTCCTTTTTTCTTTACGGCCTTATCCGGTAAGATAAGCAGATTGCGTTCGTACTACGATTTATCTTTCTAAAATTATACGATTTGTGCAATTACCTGTCAAGGCATTCACGCTTAAAATCGTAAGTAGCACTACGATTTATCCAAGGAGGGCAATGACATGGAACGCGAGAAACCGAACTTTGACATTCTGGGAAGAATTGACCGGGAACGGCTGGCGCGCGGCTGGTCTGAATATACCCTTGCCGAAAATTCCGGCCTGACACAATCGACCTTATCCACCTGGCGCAGAAGAAATCTGCAGCCTAATGTGACTTCGATCGAAAAAATTTGTCATGGCCTTGGGATCACCCTTTCTCAGTTTTTTGAAGAAGATCCCACCGTTCACCATCTGACCGAGGAGCAAAAGTCCCTTTTGACCACTTGGGAGAAGCTTTCCCCTTCGCAGCGCGCCGCTGTTCTGGATTTGATCCAGGCCTTTTTACCGGAATAATGCGCTCCTTTCCAAAAGAAGAACACCATACCGTCACTGCGCCATCCAGCATTTTTTCATGAGGTAAAGGATTCCAGAACTTTCTTCAGGGCCTTCCGCTGTTCCGGAGTCATGCACTCCAACAGTTTCAAAAATTCCTGCTGCTCCTCCCGTGTAAGTTCGCTGCGGGGTTTGTCTTTGACACATTTCTCGTTCTTCATAGCACCTTTTCCTTTTGAGTTTTTGATTTCTCAGGGGTGCTTTTATGATACTGCTGATAAAATTTTCAGGTGTGCAGGAGTGAAAAAAGATTTTATCGAGTTTCCGTCAGTTTATTTTCGTGGTATCGTTCACCCATTCCTGTCATTCACAGTTTGTTCATATTTTATAAACATAAGAGCCCTTGTGCAAGAATTTTCCTGCACAAGGGCTCTTTGTTTTAATTTGATTCTTTGGATCCCAGAGATCTCAAAAACTTTTCCACCTCCCCATCTTCATCGCCGTAGAATTTCATATAGGCTTTATATTCCTCCATGATGTTTGCACGGCACTGATCCAGCTCTTTTGTGACCCGTTCAAAAATTCCTTTTTGTCCTTCCGATGTGCATGGATGCGCTTGCATTTCGTTTACGATCACGATCAAACTTTGCAGCGCATCTTCTGTTTTACGGCTTCCCGTTCCAAACAACTCCGTCAGCCTGCTCTCTATGATGCTTTTGTCAAACTTCATCCTCGGATTGCTGGTCAAAGAATACATTCCTTCTTTTATCTGATCCTTCACACTTTCATCCAATTTTTCTGCCTCTTTTGCCTTGATACATCCGATCACATCATACTCCGGATGTCCGCAGTCCTCCTCATCGCCCATAAACAGTTTCAAAAATTCGCAGTTTTCTTCCGTAAGATAGATATATCTTCCTTTTGACAGATAGTCATATGCCGGAACATCCTGATCTGGCATTTGCCCCATTACA
>CAVDVT010000001.1:4878-31307 GCA_963612415.1 bacterium
GTACTGCAATGCTCTCAACTTGCCTGCCGCGGTCCCCCCTTCTGTCGACATTTTTGCTTCAATGCTTCGATCCGTGATCCGTTCTTTCCAATTCGGCGCTTTTCCAGTTTCCCGTTCCCTCAATAGATTCAGCAGAAACTGTCTCAGCGTAATAAAGCCTTCTTCTGCATTTTCCGCTGCATCCACCTTGTCTATCGTTTTTTCCCGCACCTTTTTGATGAGGCGCCTATACTTTTTAACAATTGCCTTTAATTTTTCCTGTCGTTCCTTTTCCAGCTTATCTTGGGATCTCCTGTATTTTCTATCGATCAGCTCTTTCTTGCGCTCAATTCTTCGGTCCACTCTTTGCATCTCACAGATTTGACGTGTTGTGCATTCAGCAATTTTGTCATGATAGAGTTCCTCCTCTTTTTCCAGCTGTGCTGCCATCTCCGCCTTTTTCATTTTCTTTGTAAATCTTCCCATAAACATTTTCTCCCAAAACAAAAACCTCCCCGGCAAAACCATTCAGTTTCACCGGGGAGGTTTCTCATACACTTAGTTTCCCGTGTTTTGCACGATCAGTGCATCCTCATGCAATGACCTTACTTGCGGGGGTTCTTGATTGCAGCCTGGGCAGCAGCCAGACGAGCGATAGGCACACGGAAGGGAGAGCAGCTGACGTAGTCCAGACCAACATTGTGGCAGAACTCAACGCTCGTGGGATCGCCGCCATGCTCGCCGCAGATGCCCAGACCCAGGTCGGGACGGGTCTCGCGGCCGTCGTGAGCAGCCATCTTGACCAGCTTGCCAACGCCGATCTGATCCAGGTGCTGGAACGGATCGCTCTCGTAGATCTTGTTCTCGTAGTAAGCGCCCAGGAACTTGGCAGCGTCATCACGGCTGAAGCCGAAGGTCATCTGGGTCAGGTCGTTGGTGCCGAAGCTGAAGAACTCAGCTTCCTTGGCGATCTCGCCGGCAGTCAGAGCTGCACGGGGGATCTCGATCATGGTACCGACCTGATACTTCATATCAACGCCAGCAGCAGCGATCAGCTCGTCAGCAACCTTGACAACAACGTCCTTGACGAACTTCAGCTCCTTGACCTCGCCAACCAGCGGGATCATGATGTGCGGGGTGATCATATAGCCGGTCTCAGCAGAGACATTCAGGGCTGCCTTGATGACAGCACGGGTCTGCATTGCTGCGATCTCGGGGTAGGTGACAGCCAGACGGCAGCCACGGTGACCCATCATGGGGTTGAACTCGTGCAGGGATGCAACGACGTTCTTCAGGTCATCAAAGGTCATGCCCATGTCGGCAGCCAGCTCCTTGATGTCCTCGTCCTTGGTGGGCAGGAACTCGTGCAGAGGCGGATCCAGGTAACGGATGGTCATCGGGCGCTCACCCATGATGCGGTACATCGCCTCAAAGTCACCCTGCTGGAACGGCTCGACCTTGGCCAGAGCTGCCTCACGCTCCTCAACGGTACGTGCGCAGATCATCTCACGGACAGCCTTGATGCGGTCCTCAGCGAAGAACATATGCTCGGTACGGCACAGACCGATGCCCTCAGCGCCCAGATCCACAGCCTGCTGTGCATCGCGGGGGTTGTCGGCGTTGGTCATGACCAGCAGCTGACGGGCAGCGTCGGCCCAGCCCATGAAGCGGTTGAAGTTCTTGTTGCCGGTAGCGGCCACGGTAGCGACCTGCTCGCCGTAGATGTTGCCGGTGGAACCGTCGATGGAGATCCAGTCACCCTCGACGAACTTGTGGCCATTGATCTCAAAGGTCTTTGCTTCCTCGTCGATCTTCACGTCGTTGTCGTTGCCGCAGCCGGAGACACAGCAGGTGCCCATGCCACGTGCAACAACGGCTGCGTGGCTGGTCATGCCGCCGCGGACAGTCAGGATGCCCTGAGACACCTGCATGCCGACGATATCCTCAGGAGAGGTCTCCAGACGGACCAGAACGACCTTCTTCATCTCGCCGGACTTGACCTTCTCCTCTGCTTCCTCAGCAGTGAAGACGATCTGGCCGCAGGCGGAACCGGGAGAAGCTGCCAGGCCCTTGCCGACGACTTCAGCAGCCTTCAGGGCAGCAGCGTCGAACTGGGGATGCAGCAGGGTATCCAGCTGCTTGGGCTCCACGCGCAGGACAGCCTCCTGCTCGGTGATCATGCCCTCATCCACCAGGTCGCAGGCGATCTGCAGAGCAGCCTGTGCGGTACGCTTGCCGTTACGGGTCTGCAGCATATACAGGTGGCCGTCCTCAATGGTGAACTCCATATCCTGCATATCGCGGAAGTAGTTCTCCAGACGGGTTGCGATCTCAACGAACTGATCGTACACCTCAGGCATCTGCTCATGCAGGTGGCTGATGGGAGAAGGAGTGCGCACGCCGGCAACAACGTCCTCGCCCTGTGCGTTGATCAGGTACTCGCCCATCAGCTTCTTAGCGCCGGTGGCGGGGTCACGGGTGAATGCAACGCCGGTGCCGGAACGATCGCCGGAGTTGCCGAATGCCATCTGCTGGACATTGACAGCGGTGCCCCACTCGTAGGGAATCTCGTTCATCTTGCGGTAAACGTTTGCACGGGGGTTGTCCCAGCTGCGGAACACAGCCTTGACAGCCTCGATCAGCTGATCACGGGGATCCTGGGGGAACGGCTTGCCCTCGTTCTCCTCATAGATCTTCTTGAAGATGCCAACCAGTTCCTTCAGGTCCTCGGCAGTCAGGTCAACGTCGTTCTTGACGCCCTTGGCTTCCTTCATCTTGTCGATCTCGACCTCGAACAGGCTCTTGGGAACCATCATGACAACGTCTGCAAACATCTGCACGAAGCGGCGGTAGCAGTCGTATGCAAAGCGGGGGTTGTTGGTCTTCTTGGCCAGGCCCTCAACAGCCTCGTCGTTCAGGCCCAGGTTCAGGATGGTGTCCATCATGCCGGGCATGGACTGACGTGCGCCGGAACGGACGGAGACCAGCAGGGGGTTCTCGTTGTCACCAAAGGTCTTGCCGGTGATCTTTTCCAGACCCTTGACATGCTCAAAGATGTCAGCGGTGATGTCGTCATTGATCTGGCGGCCGTCTGCGTAGTACTGGGTGCAGGCTTCCGTCGTAATGGTAAAGCCCTGGGGAACCGGCATACCGGCAGCCGTCATCTCTGCCAGACCAGCGCCCTTGCCGCCCAGAATATTCTTCATGGTGACCTTGTCGCCGCCGAAGGCCTCGTTGCCCTCGCTGAAGTAGTACAGATACTTTTTGCTCATGCGTGTTTACCTCCCAATTGGTGGCCCCCGGTGCTTTGCTCCGGCGGTCTCATCGTACACTGTTTCTGATTCCGATGAACATTGTCTTGTGAATGCTAAACCATTATACCAGAAAATCGACGCCTTGCCACCGTGCAAAACACCGAATTTGTTTGATAATTTTTGTGCAATTCCCTTGAAATTTACCCAATTTTCCGCTATTATAAAATGGGAGAAAGTTCGAGAGGTTTTTCGTTTTGCAAAGCCGCTTTTCCGCATCTTGGATACATCTTGCAATCCATCAGAATTTCCGGAAGGATTTCTCCTGCGGAATGTGTCGGAATTTCTCCCTCATGGATACAACAAAACACCTTAACTTCCGAAGGAGGGACATTCCATGGAACCCATTTCTACGGATGCACTGGCCGCAGCCCGCGCAAAGCTGGAGGCCGCCGAGGCTGCCCGCGAGGCCGTTCTGCTGGCCCACATCGCCAACGGCGTGAACATTGAAAGCCGCACCGTCCAGATCGATGAGAGCGTTGTCATTGCTCCGGGCGCCACCATTCTGGCAGGCACCATCCTGCGGGGCAGCACCGTCATCGGGGCAGGCTGCGTCATCGGCCCCAACAGCCTGATCGAAGACAGCACCATCGACGAGGGCACCACCGTGAACGCCAGTCAGGTCTATGGCAGCCACCTGGGCCCCCACAACAACATCGGGCCCTTTACCCATGTGCGGGTGAACACCGTTACCGATTACGGTGTCCATCTGGGCGCCTATGTGGAGACCAAGAACTCCAACTTTGCCCGGGGCAACACGGTCAGCCACCTGACCTACATCGGCGACAGCGATGTGGGCAAATACTGCAACTTTGGCTGCGGCACTGTCACCTGCAACTACGACGGCAAGGATAAGTTCCGCACCACAATCGGGGACTACTGCTTCATCGGCTGCAACACCAACCTTGTGGCTCCCGTGAAGGTGGGCGACGGTGCCTACACCGCCGCCGGCAGCACCATCACCAAAGATGTGCCTGCGCAGGCTCTGGGCATTGCCCGTGACCGCCAGACCAATCTGGAGGGCTGGGCCGCCCCCAAGATGGAAGCCTATATCGCCAAAAAGAAAAAGCTGGAAGAAGATCAGAGCAAATAAGCTCCCCTTTCTGCCCGCAAAACCGCTGCACCGCCGCTGCCGTGCAGCGGTTTTTGTTTGCGGGGGCATCTTTTTCGCTTATAATGTATATCTTTTTGCGCGCGCGTATGTTATACTTATGAACTGCATCAGACTATTTCAAGAAAAGGAAACCATAACATCTATGAACGCAAATGACATCTGGCTGATCGCGGGCCTTGGCAACCCGGAAGCAAAATACGACGGCTCCCGCCACAATGCAGGCTTTGCCGCGCTGGACTATCTGGCCGGCAAGTGGGGCATCAGCGTCAGCAAAACCAAGTTTCAGGGCCTGTGGGGGCAGGGCGAAGTGGACGGTCACAAAGTCGTGCTGCTCAAGCCCCTGACCTACATGAACCTTTCGGGCGATTCCATCGCCCCGCTGGCAGGCTTTTTCAAGATCCCTGCCGATCACGTCATCGTCCTGTGCGACGACATCACCCAGAGCCCCGGCAAGCTGCGCATCCGGCCTTCCGGCTCCGCAGGCGGCCACAACGGCCTCAAGAGCATCATTGCCCGGCTGGGCGGCGAAAACTTTCCCCGCATCCGCATCGGCGTGGGTGCCAAGCCCCATCCGGACTACGATCTGGCCGACTGGGTGCTGGGCAAGTTCCCGCCCGAGGATGCCAAGGCCATCGCCGACCGCTACCCCGATCTGGAAGCTGCCGCAAAGCTCATCCTGGACGGCAGGCTTGGGCTGGCACAGAGCAAATACAACGGATAACGGAAACGCTCTGCGTTTCCGTTATCCAACACAAATGGGAGGAGGGAAAACCATGTACGAAGCGCTTCTGAAAAGCACCCCTGAATACCAGAAGATCGCGGCCAGCCTTGGCACCCTGGGGCCTGCGGCGCTGTTCGGCCTGCCCCCGGCAGGCCGCGCCCTGCTGTATGCCGCCCTGCAGAAAGATCTTGGCCGGGTGCTTTGCATCGTGACCCCGGGCGAGGCCGAGGCCACCCATTTTGCCGATGACCTCAAAGCCCTGGGCCTTTCGGCGGCGGTGTTCCCGCCCCGGGACTTCATGCTGCGCCCGGTGGAGGGTGCGGGCCGCGAGTATGAATACCGCCGCCTTTCTGTGCTGGGCGCGCTGGCTGGCGGGCGGCTGAACGCCGTCTGTGTGCCTGCCGAGGCCCTTTTGCAGTACACTGTGCCCCGGGACGAGTTTCTGAAAAACACCCTCACTCTCAAGCCCGGCATGGTCTATAACCGGGAAGCACTGGTGGCGCGGCTGTTTTCCGCCGGGTATGTCCGCCGCAGTCAGGTGGACGGCCCGGGCCAGTTCAGCGTGCGCGGCGACATCGTGGACATCTACGCGCCGGATATGCACCAGCCCGCCCGTATCGAATACTGGGACGACGAGATCGACTTGCTGGCCTCCTTTGACCTGCTGACCCAGCGCCGGGACGGCAGTCTGGAAAAGATCTATCTCTCCCCTGCCCGCGAGGTGCTGTTCGGCAGCACGGATGAGACGGCTGAGGCCCTGCGCGCCGCCCAGAAAAAAGCCCGGGGCAAGCGCCGCACGGCACTGGAAAAGGCCATGGAGGCCGATCTTGCCCAGCTGGACTCCGGTCTGATGCCGGAAGCCATGGACAAATATTACGGCCTGCGGTACCAGACCCCCGCCACCCTGCTGGATCACCTCGACAGCCCCATTTTTGTGCTGGACGAGGTGGGCGGCATCCGGGATGCCCAGAAAGCCACCGAGTTCCGCCGCAGCGAGGAACTGACCGGCCTGCTGGAAGAAGGCGTCCTCTGCCCCGGGCTGGATGTGCTGTACCAGACCATGGACGACCTTGTCATCGACGCCCAGAAGCAAAGCACCCTGCTGTGCGAGAACTTCCTGCGCGGGATGAATGAGTTCAAGCTGAAAGACCTCATCAACGCCGAGGCTTATGCCGCCCCCAACTGGGGCGGTGATCTGGCCTCCCTGCGGGAAGACCTTGACCCGCTGATCGCTCAGGGCTACGCCGTCACCCTGTTCTCCGGCACCCCCAAGGGTGCCGCCGCCCTGACCCGGGATCTGGCCGACAAGGGCTATGCCGTGAGCATGAGCCGGGATGTGCGCCCGGCCAAGGGCATCGTGCAGGTGCTGCCCGGCCACCTGACTGCGGGCTGTACCTTCCCCTTTGCCCACGCCGCCGTCATTTCGTCCCGGCGGCACGGTCTGGACGAGGAGACCGCCGCAGAGACCAAAAAGCGCAAAAAGAACAAAAACGCCCTGTCCAGTCTGGCCGACATCAAGCCCGGCGACTATGTGGTGCATCAGAGCCACGGCATTGGTATGTACGCCGGCATCCAGCGGCTGGAAGTGCAGGGCGCCATCAAGGATTACCTCAAGATCCAGTATTCCGGCTCCGACGTGCTGTATGTGCCCGTCACCCAGCTGGATCTGCTCTCCCGCTACACTGCCCCCGGCGACGAGGAAAAGGTCAAGCTGGCCAAGCTGGGCGGTGCCGAGTGGCAGCGCACCCGCGCCAAGGTAAAAAAAGCCACCGAGGAAATGGCGCAGGAGCTGATCGAGCTGTACGCCCGCCGCCGGCAGGCCAAAGGCTATGCTTTCCCGCCCGACGGCGACTGGCAGAGCGACTTTGAGACCCGGTTCGAGTACGACGAGACCGACGACCAGCTCAACGCGCGCCACCGCTGAGATCAAGCAGGATATGGAAAAGCCCTACCCCATGGACCGGCTGCTCTGCGGCGATGTGGGCGTGGGCAAGACCGAAGTGGCCCTGCGTGCCGCCTTCAAGTGTGTGATGGGCGGCAAGCAGTGTGCCATTCTGGCTCCCACCACCCTGCTGGCCTGGCAGCACTACAACACCATCCTCTCCCGCATGGAGGCGTTCCCGGTCAAGGTCGGGCTGCTCTCCCGCTTCCGCACCGCCAAGCAGCAAAAGGAAACGCTGCGGGGCCTGCAGGCCGGCAGCGTGGACATTGTGGTGGGCACCCACCGCCTGCTTTCCAAGGATGTGCGGTTCCACGATCTGGGCCTTGTCATCATCGACGAGGAGCAGCGCTTTGGCGTCAAGCACAAGGAAAAGCTGAAAGAGACCTTCATCGGCGTGGATATGCTGACCCTTTCGGCCACCCCCATCCCCCGCACCCTGAACATGGCCATGAGCGGCATCCGGGATCTTTCCACCATTGAGCAGCCGCCGTTTGAGCGCCAGCCCGTGGAGACCTTTGTGCTGGAATACAACGACGTCATCCTGGCCGAAGCCATGAAAAAGGAGCTGGCCCGGGGCGGACAGGTCTACTACCTGCACAACCGGGTGGACAACATCGAGTCCACCGCCGCCCATGTCAGCCAGATGGTGCCGGGCGCCCGGGTGGGCATTGCCCACGGCAAGATGACCGAGGAGGAGCTGAACCCCGTCTGGCAGCACCTGCTCAACGGCGAGATCGATATTCTGGTCTGCACCACCCTGATCGAGACCGGCATCGATGTGCGCAACTGCAACACCCTGATCATTGAGGATGCCGACCGGATGGGTCTGGCCCAGCTGTACCAGATCCGGGGCCGGGTGGGCCGCTCCGGCCGCAAGGCCTACGCCTACTTCACCTTCCGGCGGGACAAGACCCTGACCGACATTGCCCAGAAGCGGCTTTCCGCCATCCGGGAGTTCACAGCCTTCGGCTCCGGCTTCCGCATTGCCATGCGCGACCTGCAGATCCGCGGCGCGGGCAGCCTGCTGGGCCACAGCCAGCACGGCCACATGGAAGCCGTGGGCTACGACCTCTATGTCAAGATGCTGGGGCAGGCCATTGCCCGGGCCAAGGGCGAGCCCATCCAGCGCGACAAGAGCGAATGCCTTGTGGACCTGCGGGTGGATGCCTACATCCCCGAAAAATATATCGCCGACGGCCCCGGCCGCATCGAGGCCTACAAGCGGATCGCCGCCATCCAGACGGCGGAGGATGCCGCCGATGTGCTGGATGAGCTGATCGACCGCTATGGCGACCCGCCGCCCTCGGTCAGCGATCTGGTCAATGTCTCGCTGGTGCGGGTGCAGGCCACTGCTGTGGGCGTGTACGAAGTGACCCAGAAAAAGGATACGCTGGTGCTTCAGGTGGAAACACTGGACGTTGCCATGATCCGGGGCCTGCTCATCGCCTTCAATGGCCGCGTCACTGCCGGGGCAGGAGCCAAACCGTATCTTTCCGTCGCCCTTCAGCCGGAGGAAAAGCCGCTGGAACTGCTGCAAAGCATCCTCAAGGCCATGGCGGATATTTTATCAAACAAACAGGAGTAACGATCTATGAAAAAGAAACTTCTTGCACTTGCGGCAGCTGCTGCAATGGTCCTGAGCCTTGCAGGCTGCGTGTTCTCCACCCCCGATTCGGTGGGCAGCATCGGCACGGTGGACATCTCCTCCGGCCTATACCTGCTGGCCCAGTACAACGCCTACCAGAGCGCCGTCTCCCTTGCTTCCTCCGAGCAGGATACTTCCAGCGTGAAAAGCTTCCTCAAGCAGACCATCACGGTGGATGCGGACGGCGGCGAGACCGCTGCGGTCAGCGACTATGTGAGCCAGAAGACTCTGGAGAACCTTGAGACATACGCCGCCATTGAGACCCGGTTCGACGAACTGGGCGGCCAGCTGACCGAAGCGGAGGAGACCCAGGCCGACAGCTATGCCTCCCAGCTGATGGAGCAGTACGGCGACACCTACAAGGCCAACGGCATCGGCCTTGCCACCCTGCAGCGCTTTGAGCGCATCCTGCTCAAGAGCAATGACCTCATCGACCTTGTGTACGGTGCCAGCGGCGAGACCCCTGTTTCGGACGCCGACCTGACCAGTCATCTGGAAAACGAGATGTACGATCTGGCCTACTACACCATCCCGCTGTACAACACCAGCACCTACGCTTTTGCCGACGATGACCAGAAGGCCGAGATGCTCTCTCTGGCGCAGGCCGCTGCCGACAAGAGCAACGAATATGCCGCCAGCCACGCTGCCGACAGCAGCGCCATGCTGGGCTACTTCTCCGGCGCAGTCACCTCGGCCCTGCCCGACATCTACAAGGTGCTGGATTCCACTTATTCTTCCAGCTCTGACGCCCCCCAGACCGAGCTGATCGGCGACAGCACTGTGACTTCTGCCTTCACCGCAGACGGTGCCGCCGATGCCATCCGCGCCCTGTCCGTGGGGCAGGCTGCTGCCATCCAGTACAACGGCTACGCCCTGATGGTGGCCCTGCGGATGGACCCGCTGACCCTGAACTCGCTGGATAACCTGCGTTCCAATATCCTGAGCGACATGAAGTCCACCGAGCTGGCCGACGCCCTGAAGGACTACGGTGCCTCTCTGGAGCATCAGCTGGATGCTTCCGCCATGAACAAGATGCCCGCTTCCAAGATCGTGAGCGCCAGCAGCTCCAACTAAACTCTGCACTGCAAACGGCCCGGAGACCTGATGGTCTCCGGGCCGTTTTGTTATTGGGTCACTGTTTCAAACTCTGCTTCCAGTGCTTCGTTCACACTGCGCACCGTGGCAGCGTCGGGCTTCAGGGCGGTGCGGTCATAGGTGAACAGGCCGTTCACCTCATCCTCCACATCGCTCACCTGGGTGTACACCAGCGCCGAAAGACCGTTTTTGAGCTGGGGCAGCACCGTTTCCAGTTGCAGCTTTTTCCAGCGGGCGGTCAGTTCCGCCCGGTTTTTCGCGGTGCCGTAGCCGTAGGTCTTCCGGGGCGGCTCATGGCCCGGCATGGGCCAGGCAATGCCGCCGTATTCACTCAGGGCCACGGCCCGCTGCTGCGGCCGGACACGGAGGGGGTAGAAGTAGTTGTGCAGGGAATGCACGTCCCCTCCGCCCTGATCGTACCAGCCGCTGGCTTCGTCCACAAGGCGGGTGTCGTCCAGCTGCTGGATGGCGTCCACGGCCCCGGCAGCATCGAACTGTCCCCACCCCTCATTGAAGGGCACCCAGCACCCGATGCAGGGGTGGCAGGCCAGCGCACGCACCGTTTCTTCCAGCTCCCGGCCATATTCTTCCCGGCTGCTCTCCTTTTCGCGGCTCAGCAGGCTCCACAGGGGCTTTTTGTCGGGCAGGCGGCGCAGCAGGGGCTGCAGCACATTGGTCAGGTAGGTCACGAACCAGAGTTTGTACGGCTCCCCGCCGTTCACCATGTCCTGCCAGACGATCAGGCCCAGCTTGTCGCAGTGGTAATACCAGCGCTGGGGCTCGATCTTGGCGTGCTTGCGCAGCAGGTTGAAGCCCAGTTCCTTGATGGTCTGCAGCTCCTTCACCACAGCCCCGTCCGAGGGCGGGGTGTACAGGCCATCGGGCCAGTAGCCCTGGTCCAGCAGGCCGTTGAGCAGGATGGGCTTTCCGTTCAGGCAGAAGCGCCGGACGCCCTTTGCGTCTTTTTCACAGCTCCACTTGCGCAGGGCAAAGTAGCTGTGAACGGTATCAAACCCGCTTTCCTCCCCCTGGGTGGTGCCCACGGTCAGATCATAGAGGAAGGGGCTGTCCGGGCTCCACGGGAAGAAATGCTCCTCCGGGATGTTCAGGGTCACTTCGCCATCCTGATCGGCTTCGTCACTGCCCCAGTCCTCGGCAATGGTCACGCCCCCGGCCCGCACCACGGCCCAGAGGTTCGCAGCCCCGCCGGGCTCTGCGGTGTGGGCTTTCACCGTCACGGTCAGGGCGTCGTAGTCCGGGGTCACGGTCAGGGAGGTGATGTAATTTTCCGGCACCCGCTCCATCCAGACCGTCTGCCAGATGCCGCTCTGGGCCGGGTAGAACATCCCGCCGGGCTTCAGGGTCTGTTTGCCCCGGGCCTGTGCCCCGCTGCCGGTGGGGTCCTGCACCGCCATCCAGAGCAGGTTGTGGCCAGCAGGGTTCAGCGCATCGGTGATATCCAGCGTAAAGGGCCAGTAGCCGCCCCGGTGACCGCCCACCAGATGCCCGTTGACCTGCACCGCGCAGGCGTAGTCCACGGCCCCGAAGTGCAGCAGCACCCGTCCGCCCTGCCCCGCCGGGGGCACAAAGCTGCGGTGGTAGTGCAGCCACTCCCCGGGCTGCAGGGTGCGGCCCACCCCGCTGGCCTTTGTTTCCGGTGAGTAGGGCACCAGAATGGTGCCATCCCACTGGGAGGGCAGTTTGGCTGACTTGGTAATGGCATACTGCCACGGGCCATTCAGGCACTCAAAGCTGTCCCGCCGCAGCGCCGGGCGGGGGTATTCGGGCAAAGGATGATGCTGCATTCTATCACCACTCTTTCTAAGCCTTCCCCCTGGGGAAGGTGGCGAGCCTGCGAGCCGGATGAGGGGCAGCTGCAATGATCACCCACCTCATCCGTCTGCTTCGCAGACAGCTTCCCCTCAAGGGGAAGCCTTTTAGAGAAAACCGATCACACCAGCTTTGCTTCCAGCCGCTGGCGGATGGCTGCAATGAACTCGGTGCTGCTGACGGGGGTGGGCGTGATGCCCTCCGCCAGGCCGCAGAGGTCTTTGGTCATGATGCCTTCGTTCAGGGTCTGCAGGCTGGCTTCTTCCAGTGCCTTACCGAACTGCTCCAGCTGGGGCAGGCCGTCCAGCTCGCCCCGCTTTTTCAGGGCGCCGCTCCAGGCAAAGATGGTGGCCATGGGGTTGGTGGAAGTCTCCTCGCCCTTGAGGTACTTGTAGTAGTGGCGGGTCACCGTGCCGTGGGCCGCCTCAAACTCATAGTTGCCGTCGGGGCTCACCAGCACGCTGGTCATCATGGCAAGGGAGCCAAAGGCCGTGGAGACCATATCGCTCATCACGTCGCCGTCGTAGTTCTTGCAGGCCCAGACAAAACCGCCCTCACTGCGGATGACCCGGGCCACGATGTCGTCGATCAGGCTGTAAAAATACTCGATGCCGGCCGCCTCAAACTTTTCTTTGTACTCAGTATCGTACACCTCCTGGAAGATATCCTTGAAGGTGTGGTCGTATTTCTTGGAGATGGTGTCCTTGGCGCCGAACCAGAGATCTTCCTTCTTGTCCAGCGCATAGTTGAAGCAGCTGCGGGCAAAGCTGCGGATGGAAGTATCCTTGTTGTACTGACCCTGCAGGATGCCGCCGCACTCAAAATCATAGACCGTGGCCGTCTGCTTTGTGCCGTCTGCACCGGTAAAGGTCAGTTCCGCTTTGCCGGGGCCGGGGATGCGGAACTCCGTGCCCTTGTAAACATCGCCATAGGCATGGCGGGCAATGGTGATGGGCTTTTTCCAGTTCCTGACCGCAGGCTTGATGCTGTCGATCATAATGGGGGCACGGAACACGGTGCCGTCCAGCGCCGCGCGGATGGTGGCGTTGGGGCTTTTCCACATATCGTGCAGGTGATACTCGTCCATGCGCTGGGCGTTGGGGGTGATGGTGGCGCACTTGACCGCCACGCCATACTTCTTGTTGGCGGCGGCAGCCTCCACCGTGACCTGATCCCCGGTGGCGTCGCGGTTGGGCAGACCCAGATCGTAATACTCAGTCTTCAGGTCAACAAAGGGCAGGATGAGTTCTTCCTTGATCTGCTTCCACAGCACACGGGTCATCTCATCGCCGTCCATCTCCACCAGCGGAGTGGTCATCTTGATCTTTTCCATAGTGATTTCCCTTTCCTCTCTTACAAAACGGGGTTATATCCAGCCCCGGGGCACTGCCAGATGCCGCCGGGGTGTTCGGCTTATTTGTGATAGGCCGCTGCCAGCTTTTCCAGCGCGGGCAGGCTGCGCTCCACCTTTTCGGTGTCGATGCAGTAAGCAAAGCGCACATAGCCCTTGACGCCAAAGGTATCGCTGGGCACCAGCAGCAGGTCAAATTCCCGGGCCTTGAGGCAGAACGCGTTGGCGTCTTCTTCCAATGCCTTGGGGAAGATGTAGAAGGTGCCGCCGGGGCGCTCCACCTCAAAGCCCAGCTCCTTGAGCTTGTTGTACAGCAGGTTCATGTTGGTCTCGTAAACGCTCAGGTCGCTGGTCACATCCAGGCAGCGGCTCACAGCCCGCTGGATGATGCTGGGCGGGCAGTTGTGGCCGGTAAAGCGGGAGATCTGGGCCATCATATCCACCAGCACATCCTCGCCCTCGCACCCGGGACACACGGCCACATAGCCCAGACGCTCGCCGGGCAGGCTCAGGCTCTTGGAGAAGGAGAAGCAGGTCAGGGTGTGGGGGTAGAATGCTGCCGGATAGGGCACCTTTTTGCCGTCAAAGGCGATGTCGCGGTAGGGCTCGTCGCTGACCAGGAAGATGTTGTGGCCGTAGGCCTTGCTCTTTTCGGTCAGCAGTTCTGCCATCCGGGTCAGGGTCTGGGCGGAGTAGACCACGCCCGTGGGGTTGTTGGGGGTGTTGATGAGGACGCAGGTGACCTTTTCGGTCAGCATCTGCTCAAAGGCCTCCAGATTGGGCTGGAAGGCCGGAGCCTGTGGCGGCACCACCTTCAGGTGGGCGCCGGTGCCCTCCACATAGGGGCCGTACTCCGGGAAATAAGGGGCAAAGGTCAGCACCTCGTCGCCGGGCTTGGTCACAGCGCGGACTGCATGGGCAATGGCGCCCGCTGCGCCCGTGGTGGGGAAGATGTCTTTCTGGGCATAGGGCAGGCCAAAGGTCTTTTTCAGATGCTCTGCCACCGCGGTGCGGAAGCCCGGGTCGCCCTGACTGGGGCAGTAGCCGTGCAGGTCCACCGGCTCCTCCCGTTCCAGCAGGTCCTGCATGGCAAGGGTGAACTGGGGCGGGCAGGGCACGCTGGGGTTGCCCAGCGAGTAATCGAACACATTTTCATAGCCGATCTCGGCAGCCCGCTGCTTGCCATACATAAAGGTCTCGCGGATAACGCTTTTGTGGGCCAGCATCCCGCGGTAAGTTTCGTTCAGCATAATACTTCCCCCTGTGGAATGGAATTTTTATTTTTCGTGGGATGCAGAGGCGTAGCTCTGTTCCACCTTGACGATGCAGCTGTATTTCGGGTCCTGCTCATGGACGAACTGGCACATGGCGGCCAGCATCGCATCCTTGTCTCCGGCGTAGCCCGCCGGGAATGCCAGATCGAACAGGACGTTGGTATGGGTATCCCCCGGCACGATCCGCAGATCGTGGATGGAAAGCTGTGGGTCGAGCTGACGGGCCTTTTCGGCCAGACGGGTGCGCAGCACCCCCACCTCGGCGTCGGCTGTCACGATAGGATCGTAGTGGATGGTCACCTGCAGGCCGTCCCGCTTGAGGAAGTCGTTCTCGATGTTGTCGATCACGTCGTGCGCCTTGAGCGGGTCGGTCTCGGCGGGGAACTCGATGTGCAGGGAGGCAAACTGGTGGCCCGGGCCGTAGTCGTGGACCATCAGGTCGTGGACGCCCAGCACCCCGGGGTAACCCATGACGGTCTGCTCAATGTGCGCCACCAGCTCCGGGCTGGGGCTTTCGCCCAGCAGCGGACTCAGGGTATCCATCACCAGCCCCCAGCCGGACCAGAGGATGAAGCAGGCCACCGCCACGCCCATCAGACCGTCCAGCCGTGCCCAGCCCGTCAGGCTGCACACCACCGTGGACACCAGCACAGCGCCGGTGGTCAGCACGTCGTTCCGGCTGTCGGCGGCAGTGGCCAGCAGGGTCTCGGAATTGATGGTGCGGCCGATGGTGCGGTTGAAGCCGCTCATCCAGAGCTTGACGGCAATGGACACCGCCAGCACCGCCACGCTCAGCCAGCTGAACACCACCTGTGTGGGATGCAGCACCTTGACGGCGGATTCCTTGAGCAGCGAAAACCCGATGCCCAGAATGGTCACACTGACCGCCAGCCCCGCCAGATACTCGTACCGGGCATGGCCGTAAGGGTGTTCCGCATCCGGAGCCTTGGACGCCAGCCGGAAGCCCACAAGGCTCACCACATTGGACGAGGCATCCGAAAGGTTGTTCAGCGCATCCGCCATGATGGCAATGGAGCCGAACAGGGTGCCCGCCGCCAGCTTGCCCAGACAGAGCAGCAGGTTGCAGGCCATGCCCACACAGCTGGCAAGGTTGCCGTAGGCGGTGCGCACAGCGGGGTCTTTTGCATCCTCCGGGCGGCGGATGAACAGGCGGATCAGAAGCTGGGTCATAACAGTTCTCCCATTTTTGCAGCGTGTACCTTTGTGAAAGATACAACATAGATATAGTATAGCATTTCGCTTTAGCGTTGTGAAGCGTTTTACCATGAAAGCGCGGCTTGTTTGGCCGCGCTCGGGTGAATTTTTGTCTCTTTCTGTATAAAAAAGCTGCTGCACCGCCCTCTCCGTCCCGCCTGCGCCCGCCTGCCCCAAAAGAGGAGCCAATTGCGTCAGCGATCACGGAGAGGGCCTGCAGCAGCCCATATTCTCAGGTTCAGATATTCTTGACCGAAGGTTTGCTCAGATCCACACTGCGGATGATCTTGCGCACCGGCAGGATGCTCTT
Organism: bacterium; assembly: GCA_963612415.1. GTDB lineage: Bacteria > Bacillota > Clostridia > Oscillospirales > Ruminococcaceae > Faecalibacterium. The sequence goes on from CAVDVT010000001.1 coordinate 20,666, forward strand.
GGCGTTCATGGACAATTCATCCACGCCCATCCGGAGGAAGGTCTCGGTCAGGGCAGTGTCGGCGCCCAGCTCACCGCAGATGCCCACCCAGATGCCGTGGCGGTGGCCCGCCTCAATGGTCATCTGGATCTCTCTCAGCACAGCCGGGTGGTGCGGGTCAAAGAAGGGCTCCAGCTTGGCGTTCTGACGGTCCAGCGCACAGGTGTACTGGGTCAGATCGTTGGTGCCAATGGAGAAGAAGTCGCACTCAGCCGCCAGATCGTCGGCCACCATCACGGCAGCGGGGGTCTCGATCATGGTGCCTACCTCAATGTTCTCGCTGAACTTCTTGCCCTCCGCAGTCAGTTCTGCCTTGCACTCGGCCAGCACGGCCTTGGCATCCTGCAGCTCCCGCAGGCTGGTGATCATGGGGAACATGATGCTCATGTTGCCGTATGCCGAAGCCCGCAGCAGTGCCCGCAGCTGGGTCTTGAAAAAGTCCTTCCGGGTCAGGCAGATGCGGATGGCACGGTAGCCCAGGGCCGGGTTTTCCTCATGGTCCAGCTTCATGTAGTCCACGGTCTTGTCCGCGCCGATGTCACAGGTGCGCACCACCACTTTTTTGGGAGCCAGACTCTCCAGCACCTGCTTGTAAGCCTCGAACTGATAGTCCTCAGTGGGGAAATCCTTGCAGTTCAGGTAAACAAATTCGGTACGGAACAGACCCACGCCGCCGGCGTCGTTCTGCTGCACGGCGCCCACATCGCTCATGCCGCCGATGTTGGCAAACACATTGACGGTCTTGCCGTCCAGCGTGGTGTTGGGCTTGCCCTTCAGCTCTGCCAGCAGTGCCAGCTTCTTCTGGTCTTCCTGCTGGCGCTTTTTCAGGCTCTCCAGCAGATCCGGGGTGGGGTCCACATACACACAGGCATTGTAGCCATCCACCACAGCCATCTTGCCGTCCCAGTCGTCCTGGATGTCCTTGCACTGGATCAGGGCGGGGATGTTCATGCTGCGGGCCAGAATGGCGGTGTGGCTGTTGGAGCTGCCCTCCCGGGTGATGAAGCCCAGCAGCAGGCTCTTGTCCATCCGCACCGTCTCCGAGGGTGCCAGATCCTCTGCCACAAGGATGCTGGGCTCCGTGCCCTGCAGGGTAGCGTTGTCCACGCCCTGCAGGATGTCCAGCATGGCCTGCGCAATGTCGATGACATCGGCGCTGCGGGCCTGCAGATACGGGTCATCCATGGCCGCAAACACAGCAGCCTGGTTGTCACCCGCCGTCTTCACAGCGTACTCGGCGCACTTTTTCTGCCCGTTGATGATCTCCTTGATGGCGTCCACAAAGTCGTCGTCATCCAGCATCATGGCATGGATGTTGAACACCTCGGCAATGTCCTCGCCTGCCTCGGCCAGTGCCTTTTCGTACAGGGCCGTCTGCTGATCAATGGCTTTGGCCCGGGCTTCTTCAAAGCGGGCTTCCTCAGCCGCCGGGTCCGCTGCTTCTGCGGCAGAGATCATGGTATCCTTTTTCTTGTAGATCTTCAGTTTGCCAATGGCGATCCCGTTCAGGATGCTTTTACCGGTTCCTACCTGCATCGTTGGTACTCTCCTTTGTTTCGTTTTTCGTGCGAAAAAGCCCCCGCAGGGTCTCCCGCAAGGGCTTTTTTCCGCAGATTCAGATCAGACGTTCTCGCTCAGGAACTTCTGGATTGCTTCGGCAGCGGCGTCTTCGTCGTCGCCCTCCACCTTGACGGTCACGGTGTCGCCCTGCTTGACGCCCATGCCCATCAGTGCCATCAGCTTGCGCAGATCGCAGGTCTTGCCCTCTTTTTCAAGGGTAGCGGTGCTGGTAAAGCCCTTGGCCACCTTGACAAGCAGACCGGCCGGGCGTGCGTGGATGCCGCAGGCATCCTTGACAGTGTACTGGAATTCCTTCATAATCATTTTCTCCTTACTTCATCCCTTTCTCGATCCGGACGGCCCTGCCACCCCGGACGCAGCCAATTTTGCTGCGGGATGCTACTATTATTATAAACCCGGTTCGTTATTTTTTCATCATTTCATTTTGACGATTTTTCCCGGTTTTTTTTGGTGCTATTGAACAGAAGTTTTTGTGCATTTTTTCCACGGGATTTTATTCGACAGGATACCCCTCGGCATCCAGCGGCAGATCCGTATACTGCGCCGCTTCCGGCACGGCGGCATCCGGCTCGCCGGAGGTCTGCTGGCTCTGGCTGTCGGCCCCCAGTTCCTCATCGTGGCGCTCGCCCCAGTCTCCGCTGTAATCCTCGCCGGACACCTGCTCCGCCTCCTGCTGTTCCGCCAGTGCCATGGCGGTCTGGGCATCCTTCAGGCCCACCACAGTGCCCGAGGGCTTTTCCAGCAGATAGGCCCCGATGGCCTTTTTCCGGTAGACCAGCAGCACCCCATAGCGGCTGGTCTCGCCGCTGCTGGCCGCCGGGATCAGCGCTGTCCACTTTTCAACAGTTTTGCCCTTATAGCGGGCCAGATCCATGCCGCTCTGCTGCACTACCCCGTTGAAGGCCGAAAAGCTGTCGTCCCACTTGCGGGGGATCTTGACCTTATCCGCCGTGATGGACGCGCCGTCCACGTCCAGCCCGTAGCCGGTGAACCAGGTCTGGATGTCCTGCGCGCTCTCGATCTTACTCCCGCTGGCCGATACCGTGACCGTGCGGGTGCTGATGTACCGCCCCAGCAGGGCGCTGAAGGCCACCAGCACACAGCACAGCGCCCCCACACCCACCTTTTTCAAGCTCGTCTTGTTCAGCGTAACAACAAACATGCCCATGCCTCCCACCCTTTTGTTCTGAAAAGAGTATATGGGAGGGGTGGGTAGTTTATGCCGCCCTGTTCAAGTCCGGCGGCATCTTTCTTGGCAGACATTCCTATGGGCCCAGGACCCGCGCACTAACCAACAGCCCACTGGGCTGTTGGTTGCCCCGCCTGCGGCGGTGCCGTGCTGTTCAAGTCCGGCGGCCCGGGATAACAAAAAAGACACCCGTGTGGGTGTCTTTTTTGTTATGGGCCAGCCAGGACTTGAACCCGGGACCAAGCGGTTATGAGCCGCCAGCTCTGACCAACTGAGCTACTAGCCCTTATTTCCCCGCTTTGCGGGGCACATTGGATAGTATAGCAAAAATCCTGCAGATTGAAAAGCAGTTTGCGCAAATTATTTTGTGCGGTGCGCCTCCAGCTTCTGCATCATGAAGTTGTCCAGCATCTCCTGCGGGAACAGCGGCTCCTTATAGCCAAAGGCCTCCCGGATGAAGATCATGGTGGCCACGGTCTGGCGCCCCGGATCCAGCCGGAGAGTGTACAGGGTGTCCAGCGGCTGCTGGCTGGGCTGGTGGAGGGTCAGGTGCAGCAGGAAGCCGCCGTCGTTCTCCCGGCGGCACTCGTAGGCAAACTCATCGTCGGGGCTGTGCTGATCCAGCCGGTCAAAGCACTCGTCCAGCGGCAGGTCGGTGCGGAACTCAGACAGGCCGCTGGGGCCGTACTGGCTGCGGCGGGCGTTCTCCCGCCGGGTGAGCAGAAAGATGATGCAGCCCAGCGCCGCCGCCAGCAGGATGATGGAGATCACAGAATTCATGGGGGTACTCCTCCGGAGATTTTGAATCAAGTTTTCCTTATTGTAACACAACCTGCGGAAAATTGTGTTATAATATTTGAAACATTCCAAAATTTTGCTGGAGGGGCTTTATGAAACTCAAATTCACCCACAAGACCTGGTACTTTTTCCTGCTGTGTGCAGCGGCGGCATCCATGCTCAACGGCTTTGCCGTGCTGGGCGGCATGGATTTCTCTTTTCTCGAGATGGTCGCCTTCTGCATCACCGGCATCACCGTACTGTTCCTGGCCGCTGAAAAAGGCGGCTCTGCCAAGGATAAGCGCAATTACTTTGGCATCTTTGTGGTGCTGATGCTCAGCTATGTGGTCAACGGCTGGGCAGCCTACATCTGCTCGGCGCTGGTCTGGCCCGCCCTGCTGGCGCTGGAATATCAGAAGGGCAAACCCATCCAGCGCCAGCTGCAGCTGGTGGGCGCAGCCGAAGTGTTCCACCTGCTGTTCGTCCTGCTCACCGTCTACGGCGGCATGACGGCCCTGAGCTTCTGGGCCAACCTGCTCTGGGTGCTGCTGGCCTGCGCCCGGGGCTGGGCAGCCCTGAGCCTGTATAAGATGCAGGAGGAGAGCGTATGACCCAGCGGCGGCACCGCCGGCGGAAGCGCCTGACCGGACGCCGGGCATTCCTGATCGGGCTGGGCGGGTCTGTATGTGCCGCCGTGACGTATTATCTGCTGCGTTCTATACCAGCAGGAAACGATCCGGCGTCCGAACCGACCCCGCAGACCGTCCCCGAGCCGAACCCTGCCCTGCCCGCCGGCGAATGGCGGGCCGTGTGGGTGAGCTACCTTGAGCTGGCCTCCATGGATTTTTCTTCCGAGGAGGCCTTCCGTGCCGGAGCCGCTGCCCTCATGGACAACTGCCTGTCCATCGGGCTGAACACCGTCATCGTGCAGGTGCGTTCCTTTGGGGACGCCCTCTACCGGAGCCAGCGGTTCCCCTGGAGCCACCTGTGTACCGGGGTGCAGGGACAGGACCCCGGCTTTGACCCGCTGGACATCCTGCTGACCGAAGCCCACGCCCGGGCCCTCTCGCTGGAAGCCTGGGTCAACCCCTACCGGCTGAAAAGCTCGGCTTCCCTGCCCTCCGCCGTGGCACCGGACAGCCTGCTGAACACCCACCCGGAGTGGGTGTGTACTGTGGGCGACGCCGCCTACCTGAACCCGGCCATTCCGGAAGCGGCCGACTATGTGGTGCAGGGCGTGGCGGAGATCGTCCAGAACTACGCCGTGGACGGCATCCATTTCGACGATTACTTCTACCCCGCCACAGATCCTTCCATCGACGCGGCCCAGTTTGCGGCCAGCGGCCAGAGCGATCTTGCCGCATGGCGGCGGGCCAACGTGACCCGGCTGGTCAAGGCCGCCCACGATGCGGTCAAGGCCGCTGACCCCACCCTGCGGTTCGGGGTCAGCCCTCAGGGCAACCCGGACAACGACCTGAACCAGCAGTACAGCGACATTTCTGCCTGGCTCACCGCCAGTGGAAGCGACGCCGTGGTGGACTACCTCTGCCCGCAGGTGTACTGGGGCTATGGCTATACGCTGCAATCGGGCAGCACCCGCTTTGCCTTTGAACACATCCTGCCCGAGTGGCTGGCCATGCCCCGGGCAGAAAACGTGGCCCTTTATTTCGGGCTGGGAGCTTACCGCATCGGGGTGGGCGACGGCGGCGCCAACGCCGACAGCACCACCCAGTGGTGCAGCGGCAGTGCGCTGGCCCGGCAGACCGCCGACGCCCGCAGTTATGGCGCGGGCGGCTGGGCACTTTACCGCTACGGCTCCCTGTTTGGTGCAGGCGCATCGGAGCTTGCAACCGCCGAATGCGCCGCTCTGGCGGCGCAGAACGGCTAAGACGTGCAGATTCTCTTGTAAGCAGGAAAAAAATGCGGTATACTATGGTATCATGCAAAAATATCGCATTTTATGCTCTGCTGTATCTGAGGATAGAAAAACATGAAAAAAACAAAACGAATCCTTGCCTTTGCGCTGGCAGCCATGCTGGCCGTGCTGCTGCTCACAGGCTGCAAAAGCACCCTGACGAGCATCGCCCACAAAGTTCTCGGTTCCTCCAACGAGGTGCAGGAGGAAGACACCACCCAGTGGGCGGCACCCAGCTCCGACCCGCTGATGATCGACGGCATTGCGGACACCTCGGCCAAATACGCCACGGCACAGGCCAACGGTGCGCTGAACATCGTGTTCAACGGCATCTGGACCCGCCAGACCGATTACTTCACCGTGCCCGGCGGGATGATCAGCGTATACGGCTGCGGCACCGCTGAGGGCGGCCCCCAGAAGTTCAAGGTCTCGCTGTGGCAGAAAGTAGACGGCGGCGCCCAGTACGTGGACAACACCACCTTCTATTTCACCACCGACGGCCAGAACTACCACTGCGACATCGGCAATCTGGACCCCAATGCCAGCTACCGGCTGACCATCTCCTACGATTCCAGCCGCTACTACCTCTACGGGCTGCTGAAAGTGGAGGGCATTGGCTAAATGAGTACACAGACAAAACATTCTTCCATGCTGATGCTCTGCGCCTTTATCTGGGGCACGGCGTTCGTGGCCCAGAGCGCAGGCTCCGGCATGGGGGCTTATTCCTTTCTGGCCGGACGCAGCTGGCTGGCGGTGCTGGTGCTGGTGCCCACCGTCTACGCCTTTGATGCGCTCCACCGCAGGCAGGGTGCAGCCTATGGCTGGCCCAAAACGCCTGCTGAGCGCAGGACTCTGCTCACGGCGGGGTTCTGCTGCGGCACCCTGCTGTTTGCCGCTTCCGCTGCCCAGCAGATCGGCATCACACTGAACCCTTCCACGGCCAAAGCCGGCTTCCTCACCGCCATGTATGTGGTGCTGGTGCCGGTGTTCGGGCTGTTTCTGGGGCGGCGGGGCAATGCGCGGCTCTGGCTGAGCATGGTCATTGCCGTGGGCGGGCTCTACCTGCTGTGCATGAAAAACGGCTTTGGCAGCATTGAATCCAGCGACTGGATCCTGCTCTCCTGCGCAGTGCTGTTCAGTTTCCAGATCATGTCGGTGGATCATTTTTCGCCGCTGGTGGACGGTGTGCGGCTGAGCCTGCTCCAGTTCCTTGTGGTAGCGGTGGAAAGCACCGCTGCCGCCTTCCTGTTCGAGACGCCCACCCTGGCCGAGTTTGGCGCAAACCTGCTGCCCATTGCCTACTGCGGCGTGTTGTCCAGCGGTGTGGCCTATACGCTGCAGATCCTGGGCCAGAAAGAGCTGAACCCCGCCATTGCCAGCCTGATCATGTGTCTGGAGAGCGTGTTCAGCGCCCTGGGCGGCTGGCTGATCCTGCACCAGAGCCTCTCGGTGCGGGAAGTATTCGGCTGCGTGCTGATCTTTGCCGCCGTTGTTCTGGCCCAGCTGCCGGTCGAGGAGTTTCTTCCATGCCGCCGCGCAAGCCGGAAGTGACCCAGCGCACCGCAGGCGGCATCCCCTACGAACTGACCCGCAAAAAGGTCAAGCGGCTGAACCTGCATGTCCGGCGGGACGGCACGGTGGCGGTCAGCATCCCGTGGCGCTCTGCCCCCGAAGAAGCCGACCGCTTTGTGTTGGAACAGGCCGGCTGGATCAAAGAGGCCCAGAGCCGCCAGCTGCGGCGCAGTGTCCGGGACGACCAGCCCCTGCCCTCCAAGGCGGAGGCGCTGGCCTATTTCACTGCCATGAGCGACAAGGTCTACCCGGCCTTTGCCGAAGTGCTGGGCGGGCAGAAGCCCACCATCAAGGTGCGGGATATGACCAGCAAGTGGGGCGTGTGCTATATGAGCCGACGGCAGATCACCTTTGCCTTGCAGCTGTACAACATGCCCCCTGCGGCACAAATTTACGTGGTGGTGCATGAATACTGCCACTTTCTGCAGCCCAACCACAGCCCGGCTTTCTGGGCAGAGGTGGAAAAGTTGCTGCCGGACTGGAAACAGCGGCGGGATCTGTTAAAATAAACCATGAAGGAGGAACTTCCCCTTTGGAAAGTGAAAAGAAAACTTCCGGCGGCGACAAATATTCCAAGCTGGCCGGAAACACCATTATTTTTGCCATTTCCAGCTTTTCATCCAAGCTGCTGACGCTGCTGGTGCAGCCGTTTCTGACCTACGCCATGGCCGAGATCTCCGACCTCGGCCTGTCCAAGATCCTGAGCCAGTATGCCAACCTGCTCATTCCCTTTGTGTCCATGGGCATGTCCAATGCCATCATCCGGTTTGGTCTGGACAAGGGCAACAGCGAAAAGCAGGTGTTCACCAACGGCCTGCTGACCATTCTGGGCGGCTTTGGCCTGCTGGTGCTGTGCTGGCCCATCGCCCAGTTCCTGCCCGACATGGCCCAGTACGGCCTGCTCATTTACATCTACGTCCTCATGAGCTGCCTGCGTACCCTGTGTACCCAGTTTGTGCGCAGCCGCCAGTGGAACAAACTGGTGGCCGTGGACGGCATCCTGTGTACCTTTGCCACCCTGATGTTCTACGTGCTGTACCTTGTGGGCTTCCACTGGGGTGCCAACGGCTACCTGCTGGCCATCATTAGCGGCGACTTTGTCAGCGTGCTGTTCCTCTGCATCACCGGCAGGCTTTGGAACTATGTGGAGCTGAAGGGCCTGAACAAAGACCTCTGGCGGCAGATGCTCCGCTTCTCGCTGCCCATGATCCCGGCCCAGATCAGCTTCTGGGTCATCAACGCATCTGACCTGTTCTTTGTGCGTGAGATGTGCAATGGTCTGGACGGCCACAGCGGCGACGCCTGGAGCGGCCTGCTGTCCACTGGCTACTTCCTGCCCACCATCCTGACCACGCTGGGCCTGATCTTCTACGACGCATGGCAGCTTTCCGCAGTGACAGAGGAAGACGGCCGCGCCCGGTTCTTTACCAAGATCTTCCGCACCTATTCGTCGGTGCTGTTCTGCTGCGCGGCCGGCATCATCTGGCTGTGCCGCCCCGTCATGCACGTGATGAAGTCCAACTACTATTATGCCTGGCACTTTGTGCCCTTCCTCACGCTGGCTTCCACCTGCAGCTGCTTCAACCAGTTTCTGAACAGCGCCTACGTGGTGAACAAAAAGTCCAGCCACAGCCTGTGGACCATGCTTTCCGGCGCCGTGAGCAACTGCATCATGAACTACTTCTTCATCAAGTGGTGGGGGCCCATTGGCGCCACGCTGGCGTCCTTCTTCGGGCTGGGCATCGTGTTCATCCTGCGCGCACTGGATGCTCATAGCATGATCGGCATGTCCATCCACCCGAGCCGGGTGGCCCTGAACTTTGGTGTGCTGGCGGGCGAGGCGTTCGTGCTGCTGGCAGAGCCCCCGCTCTACGGCCTGTGGACGGGCCTCATCACCGCCGCCGTCATCCTGTTCAACTTTGCAGGCGTCTGGGCCATGGCCCGGATGCTGCTGCCCAAACTGCTGGGCCGCCGGGGCAGGGCTCTGGTGACCGCGGTGGACAATTGGATCCGGAAATAACAAAAACGGAGTGCCGTCGGCACTCCGTTTTCTGTTTGCGGTCTTATACTCCAAAAAACTCTTTTGCAATATCGGCGCTGCGCTTGGCATCCTTGGCATACCAGTCGGCACCGATCTTTTTTGCATATTCAGGGGTCAGCACGGCACCGCCCACCATGATCTTGCAGTCCAGCTTGGCGTCGTGCAGGGCCTTGATGGTCTCCTCCATGCTCTTGAGGGTGGTGGTCATCAGGGCGGAAAGGCCCACCAGATGCACATCCTTCTCCCGCACGGTGTTCACCACCGTCTCCACCGGCACATCCCGGCCCAGATCAATGACCTCGAAGCCGTAGTTTTCCAGAATGACCCGGACGATGTTCTTGCCAATGTCGTGGACATCGCCCTTGACGGTGGCAATGACGATGCGGCCCTTGCTGGCGCTGCCCTCGCCCCGCTGGGCAATGGCGGTCTTGATCTCCTCAAAAGCGCCCTGCGCCGCCGTGGCGGCCTGCAGCAGCTGGGGCAGGAACAGGGTGCCCTTCTCGTATTTGGCACCCACGATGTCCAGAGCCGGGATCAGGGCTTCGTCCACCAGTTCCAGCGGCTCCTTTTCTGCCAGAAGCGCCTTGGTGCGGGCGGCAGCTTCGCCTTTCAGGCCCTTTTCCACCGCCTTCATCAGGGGGGCGTAGGGGCCGGAAGCTTCCGGCGTTTCCCTTGCCGCCGGAGCGGCCTGCGCCGTCTGCACGGCCTTGGCCAGCGCAGTGGAAGCAGGCACCCGGTCTGCGTACCGCTCAATGTATTTCGTACTCTGCTTGTCCCGGTTGGTCAGCACATTGTAGGCATACACCGCCGCCATCATCTCCTCGCTGGAGGGGTTCATAATGGCAAGATCCAGCCCGGCGTACATGGCCATGGTCAGGAAGGTGGTGTTCAGGTAGGGGCGGCAGGGCAGGCCAAAACTGATGTTGGACACGCCCAGAATGGTGCGCACCCCCAGCTCCTGCTTGCAGGTCTGAAGCGCCTGCACCGTAGCCAGCACATCTTCCTGCTGGGCACTGGCCGTCAAGGTCAGGCAGTCGATGTAGATATCCTCCTGCGGGATGCCGGCTGCCAGCGCAGCGTCCCGGATGCGGCGGGCAATGGCCACGCGGTCTTCCGCCTTGGGCAGGATGCCCCGCTCATCAATGGCAAGGCCCACCACGGCTGCACCGTACTTTTTGCACAGGGGCAGGATGGTGTTCAGCTTTTCGGCCTCGCCGTTCACCGAGTTGACGATGGGCTTGCCGTTGTAGACCCGCAGGCCCCGTTCCAGCGCCTCGGCATGGGAGGAATCCAGCTGCAAAGGCAGGCTGACCACACTTTGCAGAGCCTTGACCACCTGCTCCATCAGGGCAGGCTCGTCCACACCGGGGGCGCCCACGTTCACGTCCAGGATCTGCGCCCCGGCTTCCGTCTGGCTCACGGCCTGCTCCAGAACATAGTTCATGTCGCCTTCCCGCAGGGCCTGCTGGAACCGCTTTTTGCCGGTTGGGTTGATCCGCTCACCCACCACGGTGATGCCGTCCACGTT
>CAVDVT010000002.1:0-3547 GCA_963612415.1 bacterium
GGAATATACTATGCACAGTTTCCGATAACGGAAACATTGAATGGAGGGATCACCATGAGTCAGACGCTACAACAGGAACTTCAGACCTTGAACCGTTTGTATAAGCGCGTTGATAAAATTTACAGTGGCCTGGCCGCTCGGTTCGGCTTGACCGATACCGCCTTCTGGGTTTTGTACGCCATTTCCCGCACAGAAGAACCGCTCACACAGAACGATCTGTGCAACGAGTGGTTCTACCCGGTGCAGACCATCAATTCGGCGGTCAGCAATCTTTTGAAAAAAGGTCTGGTGCATCTGGAAGTGATCCCGGGCACACGCAACCGCAAAAACATCCTGCTGACGGAGGAGGGCAAAGCCCTTGCCGACAACACGATCCAATATGTGGATGAGATCGAGCGGAACGCATTCTGCAAGTTTACCGAAGAAGAACGAGAGCTTTACCTTTCGCTGTTCAAACGCCATTTGGAAAATCTGGAGCGAGAGGAAAAGCGTGTACTGGATTCCATTCAGGAGGAACAGACCCCATGACAGAACGCACGAAGAACGTGGCAAAATATGTTTTGCCGACCATTCTGAGCCAGTGTGCCTTTTTCCTGTTCACCATCGTGGACGGCATTTTTGTCGGGCATGGTGTGGGAACCGACGCACTGGGCGCAGTCAACCTTGCCATGCCGTTTGTGATGGTCGTAGGCGCGGCATTTATGCTGACCACCATCGGCGGTGTGACCGTTACCGCCATCCGCATTGGCCGCAAAGATTTTGCGGGTGCAAATCAGGCATTTACCCATTTCATGCTGGCAACCACAGTGGTTGCAGTTTTGTTCACACTAGCCGGAACGCTCTTTACCACGCCGCTGGCACAGCTGCTGGGCGCGGAGGGCGGCTATCTGGAAATGGTTCGGGCCTACCTTTTCTGGTACAGCCTGTTCACCATTCCGTCTGCCCTTTCCGCCGCCTTGCAGGGCTTTGGGCGCAACGATGGCGCACCTGTCTTCGTTATGGTATCCACCATCGTCAGTACCGCTTTGAATATCTTTCTGGACTGGCTCTTTGTCTTTCCGCTGCACATGGGGCTTGCTGGTGCGGCCATTGCAACCGGCCTTTCGCAGACGGTGGGATTTCTGATCGTCAGCATCCATTTTCTTGCCAAGCGCGGCGTCCTCCGGCTGGAACGCGTCCCCTTTAATGGTCAGCTCCTGAAAAAGATCCTCGTGCGAGGTCTGCCGGAAATGCTTTCGCAGCTGACGACCCCGGTCACGCTGTTCTGTATGAACACGGTGATCCTCAAATATCTGGGGAACGATGGCATCAATGCCTATTCCATCATCAGCTATATCGTTTCGTTTGCATTTGCCATATTTATTGGCGTTTCGGAAGGAATGCAGCCGCTGTTCGGCCAGAGTTACGGCGACAAAAACAGCGATGACTTGAAGTTTTACTTTGAAGCGGGCATTCACATCAGTTTCCTTGGCAGCCTGACTGTTTATCTGCTTACCTCTGTGTTCGGACGGCTGATCTGCCAGATGTTCGGTGCAGACCCTGCTGCAACAGAGATCGCCGTGACCGCGATTCCCCGCTATGGCTGGGCATTCCTGTTTGCATCCTGGAATACCATTATTTCCGCCTATCTCTATTCCACCAAACGCACCAAAGAATCTGTGGCGGTCAATGTACTGCGAGGCTTTGTCTGTACGCCGCTCAGCGTTCTGGCGATCTCGACACTTACCAATGGCGGGGCGGTCTGGTTCACCATCGGCATTGCGGAAGCGGCAGCGTGTGTACTGGCGGTCTGCATCATGAAAAACTCTGAGAAGAACGGCGTTCGTTTTGGCAAGGACTAAAAAAGGGCATCCATGCAGGCTTTTTCCAGCGTCAGCAGCTTTACCTTTTTGTCGATGCCGCCGGCATAGCCGGTCAGGCTGCCATTGACTCCGACGACGCGGTGGCAGGGGATGATGATGGAGATCTGGTTGTGCCCCACGGCGCCGCCTACGGCCTGGGCCGACATCCGGGCAAGGCCGCGCTTTGCGGCCAGCTGGTTTGCCAGTGCGCCGTAAGTTGTGGTCTGGCCGTAGGGGATCTGGCGCAGCAGGGCCCACACCTCCTGCTGGAAGGCAGAACCAACCGGATGGAGCGGCGGGGTAAAGCCCGGCTCCTGCCCGCTGAAGTAAACATCCAGCCACCGTTTGGCTGCGGAAAGTGCGGGGGTCTCCTGCTCCGGATGCGCGGCATCCAGGGTGCGGGCAAAATACTTCTGTCCCTCAAACCAGAGCCCGGTCAGGCCGGCTTCGTCTGCGGCCAGCAGGATGCCGCCCAGCGGGGAATCATAGTGCTGCGTGTACATCATATCGGTTCTTTCCTTTCTGTGTTAGTATGATTATATCATTGCACTTACAGAATGTATATCCGCAGACCACAATGCCGTGCAAAGGGAGACGAGCCGGTGCGGGTCTGGGAGGCCGTTCTCCGCAAATCGACAAAAATTAAGGTGTGACTTTGTATAACTTTACAAAACATGAAAATACAGAGGCAAAAAGTTGTTGCAGTTTTCGGATTGAAAGCCATATCAAAAAACGCTATACTTTAAGCATCAAAAGCAAAGGCGCTTGGTGAGAGATCACTGAGCGCCTTTTTTTGTATCCCTGCGGAGCAATGCGGCTCTGGGGGTGTTGGGAAAGATGAAACAGGAAAAGGGGAATGCACAGTGATCAAGCTGGAACACGTGGAGAAATACTTCGGTGATCTGCACGTTCTGAAAGATATCAATCTGGAAGTGGCTGAGGGCGAAAAGCTGGTCATCATCGGGCCGTCCGGTTCGGGCAAGTCCACCACGGTGCGCTGCATGAATTTTCTGGAAGAACCCACCAGCGGCCATGTTTATATCGACGGGCAGGAGCTGACCAATAAAAACAAGACAAAGCTTGTGCGGGAGACCACCAGCATGGTGTTCCAGCAGTTCAACCTGTATCCGCACATGACCGTGCTGAAAAACCTGACTCTTGCCCCCATGAAGCTGCATCACAAGACAAAGCAGGAGGCCGAGGAGCTGGCTTACCACTACCTTGAAGTGGTGGGGCTGCGGGACAAGGCAAATGTTTACCCCAGTCAGCTTTCCGGCGGCCAGCAGCAGCGCATCGCCATTGCGCGTGCGCTGTGTGCCCAGACCAAGATCATCCTGTTTGATGAGCCCACCAGCGCGCTGGACCCGGAGACCATCCAGGAAGTGCTGGATGTCATGGTGAATCTGGCCCATGAAAAGAACATCACGATGGTGGTGGTCACCCATGAAATGGGCTTTGCCCGTCAGGTGGCTGACCGGGTGGTGTTTATGGCAGACGGCCAGATCATTGAGGAAGGCACACCCGAACATTTCTTCACAAACCCCAAGAACGAGCGTGTGCGTCAGTTTCTGGGCAAAATCATTCGATAAAAATTGGTCATCGCGGGGGATGCCGCAACGTGGGCGGCGCACCGCTGTTGATAATGCAGCATAAGAGGGACGGATGGGAAAGCCGTCCGGCTGCAAAACTGATAGAGGAGCGAATAC
>CAVDVT010000002.1:3557-24620 GCA_963612415.1 bacterium
TCGTAGTTTTGTCAAGGCCGCTGGCACGGCCATTGCTCTCACCGCTCTGACCGCCTGCGGCGGTTCGTCCAGCTCCACGGCTGCTTCCACAGCATCTTCTGCCGCATCCGGCAGCGCAGCCGCTTCTTCGGAGGCTCTGTCCGCTGATGTGCAGGCCATTGTGGATCGCGGCGTGCTGAAGGTCGGCGTCAAGAACGCCGTCAAGGGCTTCAGCTTCCAGGATACCCTCACCGGTGAATACACCGGCCTGGAGGACAGCCTGGCAGAGCTGATCGCAGAGCATCTGGGCGTGGATGTGGAGTTCACCACCGTCACCGCCGCCACCCGCGGCGAGCTGCTGGATTCCGGCGATATCGACTGTGTGCTGGCCACCTTTACTATTACGGAGGAGCGCAAAAAGAGCTGGGACTTCACCACCCCGTACTACACCGACTACGTCAGCGTTCTGGTGGAAGATGCTTCCGGCATCAAGGAGCTGGCCGACCTGAAGGATCAGGTGGTGGGCGTTTCCTCCGGCTCTACCTCCGCCCGGGCTCTGGTGCAGGCCATGATCGAAGCCGGTGTCATTTCCGGTGACGGCTTTGACGCCGACAGCTTCAACGCCGATACCTGGAAGGACGGCATCTCCTTCCGTCAGTACGACGACTATCCCGCCATCAGCACGGCTCTGAGCGCCGGCGAGGTCAACGGCTTCTGCGTGGATAAATCCATTCTGGCCATCTATAAGACCGAGGGCCGCAGTTACATTGATGCAGAGTTCAGCCCGCAGGAGTACGGCATTGCCACCAAGAAGGGCAGCGGCTTCTCTGCTTTGTGCGATGAGCTGGTGACCGGCTGGCTGGCCGACGGCACCATTGATGGCCTGATCAAGGACAACGGTCTGGATTGATTCCAGTTTCAAAGCAGCCAAACGGTTTGGAAAAAAGGGGGCATTTACCATGTCGGGTCTGTTTTCGTGGGACGCATGGGCAACGGTGTGGAATCACCGGGAAAGTTTTCTGTTGGGACTGGGCAACACCCTGCTGACAGCGTTCAGCGCACTGGTGCTGGCGTTTGTGATTGGCGCGGTCATTGGCCTGATGGCCACCAGTGGCAAAAAGCCGCTGAAGTTTCTGGCCCGCGTGTATGTGGAGTTCATCCAGAACACGCCGCTGCTGCTTCAGCTCTGCTTTTTGTACTATGCGCTGGCCTTTGCGGGCCTGAGCCTGGGCGTGATCCGCACCGGCATCATTGCGCTGGGCGTTTACACCGGCGCCTATATGGGCGAGGTGGTCCGCGCCGCCATTGAATCGGTGCCCAAGGGCCAATTTGAGGCGGCACAGGCACAGGGCTTCAACTATCTGCAGCGGATGAGCTACATCATCCTGCCCCAGAGCATCCCGGTGATGCTGCCTCCCATGGTGAATCAGGTGGTGAACCTGTTCAAGAACACTTCCTGCCTGTACATCGTGGGCGGTGCAGACCTCATCAGCGTGACGTACAGCTTTGTCACGGGTGCTTCCACCGGCGGTGCCTATGCGCCGGCCTATATCGTCTGCGGTCTGATCTTCTTTGTGGTCTGCTTCCCGCTGTCCACACTGGCCACCCGCTGGGAGGCTTCCCTCAAGAACCGCAAGGGCCGTGCCGACCCGGTGCTGCGCACCGTCAAGCAGCAGAAAGCCCTGAAGGAGGCGGCATAACATGAAAACTCTGGCTTCCAGCTTTTCCATCCTTGCACAGCCGGGCGTGTTTTTGTACCTGCTGCGGGGCATCGCCTTCACCTGCATCATCTCGGTGCTGGGCGTTATCATGGGGCTGATTTTGGGCTCCCTGCTGGCGCTGGCCCGCACCTACTGCAAAAAGGGCCCGGCCCGCATCCTGGGTTGGCTGTCGGCGGCGTATATCGAGTTGTTCCGCAACACGCCCTACCTGCTGTGGATCTTTGTCTGCGTGGTGTTCTGCCCCTGCCCGGCCTTTTTTGCCCGCAAGATGTTCGGCCTGACCAGCGTGGAGATGAAGCTGCTGTTCAAAGCGGCTCTGGCACTGGTGCTGTTCAACTCCTCGGTCATTGCGGAGATCGTCCGCGGCGGCCTGAACGGCGTGGCAAAAGGCCAGTTTGAGGCCGGTTACGCACAGGGCTTCAACACGGCGGAGGTGCTGCTGTACATCATCCTGCCCCAGGCTTACCGGAACATCGTCCCCACCCTGCTCAGTCAGGTCATTACCACCATCAAGGATTCCTCGTATCTGGCCAACGTGGCCACCATTGAGCTGATGGCCCGCATCCGCCAGCTGCTGAGCGCCGCCGGAACTTACAACGGCCTTGGCACCGTGAATGTCTCGGATGTCATGGTGCTGTTCGGCACCGCCTGCGTCATCTATTTCGTCATCAACTTCACACTGAGCTGCATCGTCCGCTCGATGCAGTCCCGGCGGAAGAAAGCACTGGTCTTTGCCCCGGCAAAGGCTGCATGAAAACCGACAATCTCATTTTCCCTTTTTACCTCCTGTTCCCACTTTTGGCACAGCAGAACGCCCCCGGCAGACATCCAGCTGCCGGGGGCGTTCTGTGTTTTGATCGGGATCAGATGCCGCTCTGCTGGTACACCTGTTTCAGGTGGGCGGAGAGCTTCATGTTCTCACTGTAATCCACCGGCACCACAATGACACTGGGGACCGTCTGCCGGAAAGCTTCTTCCAGCGTGGGGATAAGGTCTGCGGCCTTTTCCACCCGGTAGCCCTTGCAGTGCATGGCCTCGGCCAGCAGCTTGAAATCCGGGTTGGAGAAGTCCACGTAGCAGTGTTCGCCGCCAAACTGCTCCTGCTCCTTCCACTTGATGAGGCCGTAGCTGGAGTCCTCCCAGATCAGGGTGACAAAGGGAACGTTCTCGCGCACGGCGGTCTCCAGCTCCTGGCTGTTCATCAGGAAGCCGCCGTCGCCGCAGACGGCCAGCACCTTTTTGTCCGGATTGAGCAGCTTGGCCGCAAAGGCACCCGGAATGGCAAAGCCCATGCTGGCAAAACCGTTGGAGATCAGGCAGGTGTTGGGGGCGTAGCAGTCGTAGTGGCGGGCGATCCACATTTTGTGGGCGCCCACGTCGCTGACCAGGATATCCTCCCGGCCCATGACCTTGCGCACATCGGAAAGGATGCGGGCGGGCTTCATGGGGCAGCTGTCGTCATCGGCCATGGCAGCGTGTTCGGCCACCATGGTCTGGCGCAGCTGGAGGGCAAACTCCGGTTCGGTGCTGCGGCGGGCGCAGCGCAGGATCTCGTACAGACTCTCGGAAATGTCGCCCACCACTTCCACAGCGGGCTGGTACCGCTTGTTGACATCGGCGGGGGCGCTGTCGATGTGGACGATGGTCATATCCGGCCGGGCGCCCCACTTGGCGGGGGCGCATTCCACGATGTCGTAGCCGATGGCAATGACCAGATCGGCCCGGTCGAACAGCTGGTTCACGTAGTCTTTCTGGGGAATGCCGATGGTCCACAGGCTGTATTTGTCGTCCATGGGGAGGATGCCCTTGGCCATCATGGTGTTCACCACCGGGATGTGCAGCCGGTCAGCCAGTTCGGTCACAGCGGCAGCAGCGTGGCCCCGCACGGCGCCTGCACCGGCCAGGATCACCGGATTTTTTGCCTCGCTGATGATCTTTCCGGCGGCGGCAATGTGGGTGGGGTCGGCGTAAAGCTCGTGGAGCTGCTGGCGCTTCAGCGGCACAGCATCGGCAGGCATTTTGGCAATGTTCTGGGGCAGGTCGATGTGGGTGGCACCGGGCTTGCCCTTCTCTGCGTGCTTGAAGGCCAGCCGCACGATCTCGCCCACGGTGTCGGGCCGGATGATCTGCTTGGAGCGCTTGGTAATGGGCTCAAACATGGCGGTCAGGTCAAGGTACTGGTGACTGGTCAGCTGCATTCGGTCGGTGCCCACCTGCCCGGTAATGGCCACCAGCGGTGCGCCGTCCAGATAAGCGTCGGCCACGCCGGTGACAAGGTTGGTGGCACCGGGGCCAAGGGTGGAAAGGCAGACGCCTGCCCGGCCGGTCAGGCGGCCGTAGACATCGGCCATAAAGGCGGCGCCCTGCTCATGGCGCACCGGGATAAAGCGGATCTGGCTGTCCCGGATGGCGAACATCAGGTCCAGCGTTTCCTCGCCGGGAATGCCGAACATCACGTCAACGCCTTCCGCTTCCAGACAGTCCACAAGGACCTGTGCGGTGGTTTTTTGTTTTTCCTGCATATCAGATTACTCCTATCATTTCAACAACAAAAAAAGACAGTGCAGCCCGCGGGGGGCCACACTGCCTTTGCAGATATTATTCTAACGCAACGGGATCGTTTTCACAAGAGCAATCTTTCACAAAAAAGAGGCTGACGGAAGGCTGCTCCGGATACGGCTCAGAAGAACCGGCAGAAGCCAAGGCAGACGCCCATGGCAAAGAACAGGGCGGCTTTGGCCAGCGTGGAGACCCAGAAATGTTTGGAGAGGTTCAGATCCCAGCGGCTGATGTTGGTTTTGGGGCAGGTGCCCACGCAGGCTTCACAGGCGATGCACTCGCCGCTGCGCAGGCTCTGCTCGTCCAGCTTCAGGCCCACCGGGCAGCGGTTTGCACAGGCATTGCAGCCCGGGATGCAATGGTCTGCGCTGCGGTGGAGCTGGGCAAAGGGCAGCACCGGCAAAAGCGAGAACACAGCGCCCATTGGGCAGAGAAACTGGCAGAAGAACCGGGGATGCAGGGCCATGCCGATCAAAATCAGCACAAACAGCAGGATGCCCACCCCAAAGCCCTGAGGCGGCAGGCGCAGGGCGGTCAGGCGGGAAAATACTTCCCACGGATCGGTGCCGGAGAGCCTGCCGTACAGCCCGGCGACACACAGCCCGGCGATGAGGGCAAGGATCAGGTATTTGACCAGCTGCCCCCAGCGCACGGCTTTGGCCGGGAGCTGGAACTGCTTTTTGCGGTGAAAGATCTTTTTCTGCACCAGACCGGACAGCCAGTAGACAAAGTCGCCCAGGCTGCCAAAGGCGCACACATAGCCGCAGAAGAAGCGGCCGAACAGGATGGTGAACCCGCACAGACCCAGCAGCGAGAGTGCGAAGCTGTCCAGAGCAAGCACCTCGCCGGTGCCGATGCGCAGGAAGATCTGCTTGACGCCGTTGAAGCCCGCCACAAAGGCGCCGGGCATGGCAAGGAAGAACAGGGCCTGCACCCCGGCCCGGAGCCATGCGCGGTGCTTCAGGCTGCGCTGGCGCTGCTGTGCCGCCGTCAGCGGCTTTTTGTTTGTTGTTTCCATTATGCTGCCGCCTTTCCCAGTGCATCGTTCACTGCTTCGATCAGGCCCTCGGAGGTAAGGGTGGCACCGGACACGGTGTCCACCTCGGTGGACTGCAGGCTCAGGATCTTGTCCAGTACCGGCAGGGACTGGTTGTAGTAGGGGCGGTCTTCGCCGCTGGCGTCCAGAACGGAGATGTCCGTGATCTTTCCGTCCTGAATGGTGACTGCCACGGTGATGGTATCGCCAAAGCCAAGGGCGCTGCCCTCATAGGTGCCGTCGTGCAGGCCGTTTTCTTCTTCGGCCTCAGCTTCCGCCTGCAGGATGGAGGCGTTGTAGGCTTCCACTTCTGCAATTTCCTGCTGGCGCTGGGCTACGGCGGCGGCGCGCAGGGAAGCGACGCTCTGGTAATGCCACAGAACGCCCAGAATCAGCAGCAGGTTGACGGCGCGGAGGATAAAGTTCCGGTATTTCTTCATTCAGCACCCTCCTCTCCATCGGTGGGTCCCGGCGTTTCGGCCGGGGCAGTTTCTGCTGCGGGTTCGGATGCCGGCTCCGGGCCAGCGGCAGCAGTGCTTTCCGCCGCTGCAGGAGGTGTTTCTTCCGGAGCGGGCTGGGGTTCAGCTGCAACGCTGGAAGCTTCCTGCGGGGATGCAGAGGGGTTTTCCGACGGCTGGTCGGAGAAGACGGAATCCCACACATCCTGCGCCCAGGTCAGGAAGGCCTGCCAGTCGTCCTGTTCTGCGGGCTGCTCCGGGGCAACAGGCTCCGAAGCGGCAGGTTCCTCGGGCTGAGGCTGTTCGGCGGGCGTTTCCGCCGGGGTCTCAGGCAGCACTTCCGGTTCTGCGGCGGCCTCCGGATCGTTTGCCGCCTTGACAAGGGCGGCTTTGACTGCATTCAGGATGCCTGTGGAAGAATAGGTGGCGCCGGACACGGTGTCCACCTCGGGGGTCCCGGCTTCCAGAATGGAGCCCACCACCCGGCGGGCGCGGGTGAAGTAGGAGCTGGTCTCGCCGGAGTGATCCAGAATGGTGATGTCGGTGATGGCATCGCCCTGCACCGTGACCTGCACCGTGATGTCGCCGCCAAAGCCCCGGGCAGAGGCGGTGTAGACGCCGTCGCGGTAGGTGGAAGGCAGTTCGATCTCCTCCACCACCGGCGGTGCGGCAGGGGTCTCCACTTTGGGCGGTGCGGGGTTGATGACTTCCTCACCGGTCAGCGCGTTCTGGACTGCGCCCAGAATGCCCCGGGAGGTGTAGGTGGCTTCGGACACGGCGTCCACTTCCCAGGTCTGCTCGGTGACAACGGTGTTCACAAGACGGCTGGCCCGCTTGAGAAAGGCGGAAGTTTCATGCGATGCGCTCAGGATCTCAACGGCTGTGATATGGCCGTTTTCCATGGTGACCTGCACCTTGACCTGTCCGCCGTACCCGCGGGAGGAACCGGTGTATACGCCGTCAGCATAGGGCAGGGTGGGAAGCGGGTCTTCCTCCGCTGCCTCCGGCTCGGACGCAACGGGCGTTTCCGGCTCCACCACGGCAGTCAGGCGCTGTGGCACCTCGGCCAGTACCGGCTGGGTGGCAGGCAGGGTCAGAAAGACCGCTGCAGCAACGGCTGCGGCCGGGAGCAGCTGCACCAGCGGGCGCAGCTTTTTGAAATGATCCATAGGGGGATCCCTCCTCAAACATGGAAAACAAGGTCGCTCCCATCCGGAAGCGGCCTTGTTTTGATTCTTATGAGAGATGTGTGCCGGAGAAAACTCAGGCGGCCTTCAGGCTCTCAACAGCCTCGGTCAGGTGACCGACCTGCTCCAGAACGGAAGCCTTGTAGGCATTGGGGTTGGCCAGCAGCTCAACGCTCTCGTCCAGCTCAGCCTGCATGTTGGCGTAGCTGGCAGCGGTGTACTGAGACTTCACCTTTGCGTTGGCCTGATCGACCACTGCCTGCAGGGCAGCGCGGTCAGCAGCATCGGCGATCTCGTGCTTTGCCATGTTGTCGCTGGTGATCTGAACAGGGATCACGGTGTCAGCGTAGCCCAGAGCGCGGACGGTGATGGTCCAGTAACCGGTGCCATCGGTGCCTGCGGGGAACTGAGCGCGCAGAGAATCGGTCATGCCCAGCTGGATGCCGTTGGACTTGTGCATCCAGTTGTCGGCTGCAAACTTGGTGCCGTAGGTGGCCAGAGCATTGGTGTAGGTGCTGTCATTGCCGTAGTAGGTCCAGACAGTGGACTGCATCCGGGAGCCCAGCTCGCCGTAATTGCCGGTCAGATCCACACGGATGGTCTCGCCAAAGCTGCCCACGTCGGAGCCGCTCTTAACGGTGACGACCAGGCCGTCGGCAGTCTTCTGTTCGGTGTCGGCAATGCCGGAACCGGTGCCGTTGTGTGCAGCGGAGAAGGAGTAGCTGTCGCCCACCTTGGTGGCATACTTCAGGCCGTTGGTGTCGGCATCCACAGCAGCAACCAGATCGTAGGTGGGGATCTGGCCCTCAGCGTAGCCGCCGATCAGCTGCTCGCCGTTCTTCACGGTAGCGTACTTGGCGCAGAAGTCGTTCAGATCGGAGTTGGCAACGCGCACGGGAACGTACTTGGTGCCGCTGATCTCGTAGTGGTCCATCTTTGCGGTGGTGCCATCGGGCTTGGTAACGGTGCCCTTGCTCCAGCCGTAGGCAGTGCCATCGGTGGTGTAGAAGGTGGAGCCGTCGTCAGACCAGTGAGAAACGGTGTAGCTGGTGCCATCCACAGCGTAGATGGTAGCAACCTGCTGGAAGGAACCGCGGTGCAGGCCGTGGTTGGTGGTAGCACGGGAAACGGCGTCAAACGCGCCCTTGTCGTACTCCTCGTGGCTGTCCAGCTGGTCAGAGGAAGCGGTGCTGCCTGCGGCATACACGCCCTCGTTTGCCCAGTACTCGCTCCAGTTCAGAGCAGCGTACAGGTAGGTGTAGTTGTTGCCGGTGAACAGGTTGATGATGTCATCGATGCAGTTCTCAGAAGCATTCGGTGCAGCGGCAAAAGCCGGGGTGGTCATCACGCTCAGTGCCATGGCAGCAGACAGTGCGAGAGACAGGATCTTTTTCAGTCTCATGTAAATACTCCTTTCCAAATTCAAAACCGACTTTTTGAGTTTGTTAGCATATACTAACACTTGACGCAAAAGAAAATCGGTTTTATTAGCATTCACTAACCGACGGGAATATTATAATGGAACCACATTTTACTTGTCAAGAGCTTTTTTCACATTTCTTGCACAAAAAAGACGCCTGTTGTCAGGCGTCTTCGGTGGACCGGGAATCACAGCACAAAGTGCCTCTTTTTTCTCCCGTTGCAAAAGTTTGCCGGATTTACTATACTTAATATCAGGAAAAACGACAAAAGGGGGAGGTGCGGGCTTTGATCCGCATTGCGATCGTGGAGGACGAAGCTGCTGTGCGCGAGCAGCTGGAGGGCTATTTTGAGCGGTACACCCGCCAGTATGGCACGACCTTTGACATCAAAACGTTTCCGGATGGGATAGAGATCCTGGATGATTACCGCCCGGTATACGACCTGATCCTGCTGGATGTGGAGATGAAGCATCTGGACGGCATGGAAACGGCCCAGCGCATCCGGGCGCTGGACAACGAGGTGACCATCATCTTTATCACCAACATGGCCCAGTATGCCATCAAGGGGTATGCCGTTGGTGCGCTGGATTATGTGCTGAAGCCGGTGCCCTACTTTGCCTTCTCTCAGCAGATCCAGAAAGCCGAGGAACAGCTGCGCCGCCGCCAGCGGCACTATCTGGCCGTTCCGGTGGAGGGCGGCCTGCGCAGGCTGGACACGGCCCGCATCTACTATATGGAGAGCGAGGGCCACAAGGTACATTATTATACCGAGGACGGCGACTTCACCGCGCCGGGCGCGTTGAAAACGCTGGAGGAAAAGCTGGCCGACCGTCCCTTTGCCCGGTGCAACAGCGGCTATCTGGTCAATCTGGCGCAGGTAAAGGCGGTGCAGCAGAACACCGTGGAGGTGGGCCCCTATGAGCTGCAGGTCAGCCGCCCCAAGCGCAAGGCCTTTCTGGAAGCGCTGACCGATTACATTGGCGGGGAGGGTGTATGATGGCGGTGCTTCCCAATATCCCCCGGCTTTACACCGCTCTGGCCGAGGTGCTGGCGGTGCTGCTGTACGCCCAGCCCTACGGCCTGCGCTTTGGCAAAAAGGCCACCCTTGTGCTGACGGGCGTGTGGGTGGCGGCACTGGGATGCTTTCTGGAGGAGACCGGCTTTGTGCCGCTGATGTGGTGGATCCCCTGTATGCTCTGTGCCGTCAGCCTGCTGTACTTCTACCTCTGGATCACCCGGGAGGTCAACTGGCTGGAAGCGCTGTACATCACGGCCCGGGCCTTTATTCTGGCAGAGTTTGCGGCCAGCGTGGAGTGGCAGCTCCACTGCTGGCTGTTCCCTCACCGCAGCGGAGCCGACCTGCTGGCCCTGCTGCTCCTTGCAGCGGTCTATGGGGCAGTTTATGGCACCATGTACTGCTTGGAACACCGCCGCCCCCAGCCCAGCGGCCGCATTGACATCGGCAGCCCGGCGGCGCTGGTGGCTGTGGTGATGGCGGGCATGGTGTTCGCCGTGAGCAATCTGCTGTTTCTGGGGGACTCTAAGGCAAACATGATGCTCTATTACATCCGCACACTGGTGGATTTCTGCGGCGTGCTGATCCTGACCGTGGAGCATGAGCAGCTGCGGGAATCCGCCCTGCACAAGGAGCTGGCCGCCATGGACAGCGTTCTCCACCGCCAGTACGAGCAGTACAAGCGCAGCAAGGAAGGCGTTAAGCTCATCAACCGGCGGTACCATGAGCTGAAAGTCCAGATCGCCGACATCCGTGCCGAGCGCGACCGCGCCAAGCAGGACGCCGCCCTTGCCCGGATGGAATCGGGTATTCTGCAGTACGAGGCTGAGAATAAGACCGGCAACCCGGTGCTGGACACCCTGCTCACCGCCAAAAGCATGACCTGCCAGGAAAAGGATATCCGGATGACCAGCGTGGCCGACGGCAGGCCCCTGCGCTTTCTGACCACCCGCGAGATCTGCACTGTGGTGGGCACGGCGCTGGACAACGCCATTGAGAGCTGCGCCGCTGAGCCCGACGTGGAAAAGCGGCTCATCCGCACCGCCGTCTATGTGCAGAACGGCTTTGTGATGTTCCGGGTGGAGAACTACTGCGCCCAGCCGGTGGAGCTGGGCCCCGACGGCCTGCCCACCCGCAGCGCCCATGGCGGCTACGACCTGAAAAGCATTCAGGCCGTGGCACAGCAGCACGGTGGCAGCATGACCCTGCACTGGGAGAACCAGTGGTTCACGCTGCGGGTGCTGCTGCCCATTCCCAAGGAGCAGCAGACGGACCCCGCCAAGGACGAGGAATGAACCCCGGCCTTTTTGCGTTTGGCAGGTTGCACAAGAGAAGACTGGTTTCGATTGTGGATAAGCACAAGAAAAATTGAAACCAAATTGAAACTTTTGCAGATTGTGCATCCAAAACGACAGATTATGAAGGAAATGTGAAAAAAATGAAAACTCTGATACAATAGGAACCACAAAAATGCGGGAAAGCCCCGCAGGAAAAAGGATTCCGAAGTTAAGGAGGAAAACGTCTATGTTGTCTATCAACTGGAGCGATGTTATCAGCATCGTTCAGCGCAACATGAACTACATCATTGCCCTTGGCGTTGTCGCGGCACTTGCCGTTGTGGCTCTGATCGTCAGCTTCGTGTTGAAGAAAAAGCACCAGAAGTATCTGGTGCGTACGCAGGCAGGCATTGCATTTGTGCTGGCTGTGGCAATTATCGCAAACCTGTTCTGCACTGGCCCCATGTACACCATTCTGTCTCTGGTGTCCGGCAATGGTACGATCACTGCCGAAACCTCTGCTTCTGCAGAGGAACTGGGCCAGACGATTGCAGAGGAAGGTTTTGTTCTGCTGAAGAACGATAACAACACTCTGCCTTTTGCAGACAAGAATGTGAACGTCTTTGGCTGGGCTTCTGCATATCCCGTTTACGGTGGCACCGGCTCCGGTTCTCTGAACAATTCTGCACCTACGGTGTCTCTGCTGGAAGGCCTGCAGAATGCTGGTTTCAACACGAACACGGAATTGAGCGATTTCTATACTGCTTACCGTGAGGGCCGCCCCAATGTTGGTATGTGGTCTCAGGACTGGACTCTGCCCGAGCCTCCTGCTTCCACCTACACCGATGAGATGCTGGCCAATGCAAAGGCATTCTCTAACAATGCTGTGGTCGTTCTGGCCCGCTCCGGTGGTGAACACATCGACCTGCCGCAGGATGTGACACAGGTCAACTACACCAACAACTCCGAGAATTACGAAGATTTCCCCGCAGGCACTACCTATCTGGAACTGAGCCAGAGCGAGCATGATATGATCGAGCTGGTCTGCAAGAATTTCGATAACGTGGTTCTGGTCTATGACGGCGCAAATACGCTGGAAATGGGCTTCCTGAAGGAGTTCCCCAACATCAAGAGCGTGATCTGGTGTGCAGGCAGCGGCCAGAATGGCTTCAATTCTCTGGGCCGCATTCTGAACGGTGAGGTCAACCCCTCCGGCCGTGCAGCGGATACCTTTGTGAATGACTTCTCTCTGGCACCCTACTGGAACAACTTCGGCGACTTTACCTACGACAACATGGACGAGTTCCAGGTCGATGAAAATGACCCGTATATGCCCGGCAACCTGCCTCGTTTCGTTAATTACGTTGAGGGCATCTATGTTGGCTACAAGTTCTATGAGACTGCCGCCGCTGAGGGCGCACTGGACTACGATGCTGCAGTTGCATTCCCCTTCGGCCATGGTCTGAGCTATACCACCTTCACTCAGAAGCTGAACAGCGTTACCGAGTCTGACGGTGTGATCACGGTCAGCGCTACCGTTACCAACACCGGCTCCGTTGCTGGTAAGGATGTTGTTCAGGTCTATTACAATCCCCCGTACACCAATGGCGGCATTGAGAAGGCCACCGCAAACCTGATCGGCTTTGCAAAGACTTCTGAACTGGCTCCCGGCGCATCCGAGGATGTCACCGTGACCTTCAATGTTGAGGATATGGCTTCCTACGACACCTACGGCAAGGGCTGCTATGTGCTGGAAGCTGGCGATTACATCATCAGCATCAACGAAGATTCTCACAATGTGATCGCTTCCAAGACCTACACCGTCGCTTCTGACATTGTTTACAACGAGTCCAATAAGCGTGATTCCGATGAGGAAGCCGCAACCAATGAGTTTGACTTTGCAGAAGGCGCAGAGATCACCTATCTGTCCCGTGCCGATGGCTTTGCAAACTACGCTGAAGCAACTGCCGCTCCCGCTACTTACAGTATGCCTGCAAGCGACAAGGCTCAGTTTGTCAACAACTCCAACTTTGTCCCCGAGGAAGACCCCAACGCCGAAATGCCCACCACGGGTGCAAACAACGGTGTGACCCTGAACGACCTGCGCGGCGCCGATTATGACGACGAGCGCTGGGAACAGCTGCTGGATAACCTGACCGTCAGCGATATGAACAACCTGATCTCTCTGGGTGGTTATCAGACCCCGGCTGTTGACAGCATCGGCAAGGTTCGCTCCACTGACTGCGACGGCCCGGCTGCTATCAGGAACAACTTCACCGGCGTCGGCTCCATCGGTTTCCCCTGCGCTGTGGTTCTGGCCTGCACCTTCAACGAAGATCTGGCAAATGACTTCGGCGACAGCATCGGTGCAATGGCCGACGAGATGAATGTCTCTGGCTGGTATGCACCGGCTATGAACATCCACCGCACTCCGTTCGCAGGCCGTAACTTCGAGTATTACTCTGAGGATGGCGTCCTGTCCGGCAAGATGGCCGCAAAGGCTGTCAGCGCTTCCGCAAAGCACGGTGTGTATGCTTACATCAAGCATTTTGCCCTGAACGATCAGGAGACCAACCGCTGGGGTATGCTCTGCACCTGGTCCAACGAGCAGGCAATCCGCGAGATCTACCTCAAGCCCTTTGAGATCGCAGTCAAGGAAGGCGGCGCAACGGCTGTCATGTCTTCCTACAACTACATTGGCACCCAGTGGGCTGGTGCCTGCAACTCTCTGCTGAACACTGTTCTGCGTGATGAGTGGGGCTTCAAGGGCTTTGTCCTGACCGACTACTTTGCAAGCTTTGGCTACATGGATGCAACCCGTTCTATCTACAACGGTGGTGACAGCTGCCTGATCAACCGTGATGTTGAGACCAACAATGTCTGGGGCACTGACAGCGCTGCTACCGTTCAGCAGATGCGCCGTGCAGCCAAGAACATCCTGTACACTACGGTCAACAGCCGCGCACAGGCTGAGGAAAATCTGACCTCCGGCCTGATGAGCTGGCAGATCATCCTGATCATTGTGGATGTGGCTCTGGCTCTGGTGCTGATCGCACTGGAAGTTCTGGTCGTCCGCAAAGGTTACGCAAAGCGTAAGGATGAGGAAACCAAGAAGATCGAGCAGTAAACCAAACTAAAGCATGGGGGCGGCGGGCAACCGTCCGCCCCTCTTTTTAATTTCAATTGTCAGGAGCCGAGCCATGAAACACGCAGACATCATTCAAAAACTGAATCTGGAGCAGAAATGCGCCCTGCTTTCCGGCGGAACGGTGTTCACCACCCGGGACTTTGCCGCAAAGGGCGTTCCGGCCATCACTCTGTCGGACGGCCCCAACGGTGTGCGCAAGCAGGCCGGTGCCGCCGACCATCTGGGCCTGAACCCCAGTGTGCCCGCCACCTGCTTCCCCACGTCGGCCACGGTGGCCAACAGCTGGGACCCTGCTCTGGGCGAAGAAGTGGGCGTGGCTCTGGGCGAGGAAGCCGCCGCGCAGGAGGTGGCCGTGCTGCTGGGCCCCGGCCTGAACGTCAAGCGCAGCCCGCTGTGCGGCCGCAACTTCGAGTATTTCTCGGAGGACCCGTACCTTGCCGGCAAAATGGCGGCGGGCTATGTGCGCGGCATCCAGAAAAACGGCATCTCTGCCTGCCCCAAGCACTTTGCGGTCAACAGCCAGGAGCTGCGCCGCATGGCCAGCGATTCGGTGCTGGACGAGCGCACCCTGCGCGAGATCTACCTCACCGGGTTTGAGATCGTGGTCAAGGAGGCACAGCCCAAGACCATCATGTCCTCCTACAACCTCATCAACGGCACCTACGCCAACGAGAACGCCCACCTGCTGAAAGATATCCTGCGGAAGGATTGGGGCTTTGACGGCGCGGTGGTCACCGACTGGGGCGGCTCCAACGACCATGCACTGGGCGTGAAGAACGGCTCCACGCTGGAAATGCCCTTCCCGGGCGATGACTCCATCCGGGAGCTGATGGCCGCCGTGCAGAGCGGCAAGATCAGCGAGGCCGACGTGGACGCCCGGCTGGACGAACTGCTGGAACTGATCCAGACCACTTATGCCGCCGTGGAAGCGGCTCCCAAGACCTTTGATGCCGACGCTCACCATGCGCTGGCCCGCCGCGCCGCCGCCGAGAGCGTGGTGCTGCTGAAGAACGAGAAGGACATCCTGCCCCTCAAGGCAGGGGAGAAGATCGCTGTCATCGGCGATTTTGCCCGGACGCCCCGGTATCAGGGTGCAGGTTCCAGCGCAGTGAACTCCATCAAGGTGGATTCCTTCCTCAAGCGGCTGGAGGAGAGTCAGCTGGAAAACGTGGGCTTTGCACAGGGCTTTGACCGGCAGGGCAAGCCCGACGAGGCCCTGCAGGCCGAGGCCGTGGTGCTGGCGAAAAACGCTGACACCGTGCTGATCTTCCTGGGTCTGGACGAGATCAAGGAGAGCGAGGGTCTGGACCGCGTGGACATGAAGCTGGCCGAGAACCAGCTGGCCCTGCTCCGGGCGGTGGAAGCCACCAACCCCAACGTGGTGGTGCTGCTGAGCGCAGGCTCCTCGCTGGAAACGCCCTGGCTCGGGAACTGCCGCGGGCTGGTCTATGGCTGTCTGGGCGGACAGGCCGGTGCAGGCGCGCTGGTGGATGTGCTGACCGGCAAGGTCTGCCCCAGCGGCAAGCTGGCCGAGACCTGGGCCAACGCCTACACCGACACCCCTGCAAAGGACAACTTTGCGGGCGACGGCCGCACCGTGGAGTACCGCGAGGGCCTGTATGTGGGCTACCGCTACTACCAGACCGCCGGCCGGCCGGTGGCCTTCCCCTTTGGCTACGGCCTGAGCTACACCCGGTTTGCCTATTCGGATCTCAAGGCCGACAAGACCGGCGTCACCCTGACCGTGACCAACACCGGCTCCTGCGCCGGTGCCGAAGTCGTGCAGCTCTACGTGGCAAAGCCGGATGCAAAGGTCTTCCGCCCCGCTCAGGAGCTGAAGGGCTTTGCCAAGGTGTATCTGGAAGCAGGGGAGAGCAAAACCGTTTCCATCCCGCTGGACGACAAGGCATTCCGCTACTGGAACGTCAACACCGACCGGTGGGAGATCGAGGGCGGCAGCTATGAGCTGCGGGTGGGTGCCTCCTGTGAGGATATCCGCCTGACCGCATCTGTTACCGTGGAGGGCACCGGCGCTGCCAGCCCCTACCGCAGCACCGACATCCCCCACTACCTCACCGGTGAGGTGCAGAACGTGCCGGATGCCGAGTTTGCCGCCCTGCTGGGTCGCCCCATCCCGGAGGACAAGATCAAGATCGACCGCAACATGACGCTGGGCGAGCTGGGCCATGGCCGCAGCCCGCTGGGCTGGATCGTGGCGGCGGTGCTGGGCTTCCTGCTCAAGCGGAGCATCCAGCGCGGCAAGCCGGATCTGAACATCCTGTTCCAGTACAATATGCCCCTGCGGGCCCTTGCCAAGATGACCAATGGTGCCATCAGCATGGGCATGGTGGACGGCATTGTGATGGAAGCACAGGGCTTCTGGATCATCGGCCTGCTGCGGGTCATCTATGAGGCCATCAAGAATGTGGTGCTGAACGGGCAGATGGAACAGCGTCTGCGCAACAGCTGAAAGGGAACCCCGTATGAATTTCTGGAATAACTTTGCCGCCAAGCACCCGGCGGCTGCCAAGTGGGTGCGTGAGGGCGGCCTGTTCGTCATCGTGTCCAACCTGATCACCGTGTTCAAGTACCTGCTGCTCCAGTTCCTGCCTGCGGCATTCAAGAGCCTGCCGGTGGTGGACTTTGGCTGGCCGGGCATCGATATCACCCTGTTTGGCGAGACCTTCAAGTGGAACATTCTGGGCTATGACGCAGCACACGGCGGCCTGCCCTACTTCTGCGCTTACATGATCGCCATGATCGTGGGCGAGTGCATCAACTTCCCCATCCAGCGCAGCTTCGTGTTCCGCAGCAAGGGCAACCTTGGCAAGCAGATCGCATGGTATGTGGCGGCTTTCTGCATCATCACCTGCATCGTCAACTCCATCAACTGCATCTGGGTGGCGGTGGCCGGTCTGCTGGTGCCCGACTTCATCTACAACATCGGCACCACCGTGCTGAACGGCGGCATCTCCATGGTCATCTTCTTCTTCGTCAACAAGGTCATCTTCCCGGAAGGCGAAGCAGCCAAGAAGTGATCTGAACCAAGCTATCTTCTTCATCATTTTTCATTTTTCTCCATCAGACGGACAGCCCGGCAGCTTCTGCCGGGCTGTTTGTTTTGTGATTGTGCGGCGTTTTCCGGGCGCTGGGCCCGGAATTTTTGAAGGATAGGCTGAATCTTTTTCATCTCTCTTGCACTTTTGCGCTTTACTGTGGTAAAATCAGGGCGTACTTTCAATTTTGGAAAGACAAGGGGGAAAAGTATATGAGCAATGTCTGCATCATTGTCACCATCATCGTCTATCTGACGGCCATGCTGTTCGTTGGATTTGCGTACAGCAAGTCCAACAACGACAGCACGGATTTTTACCTTGGCGGCCGGAAGATGGGCCCGCTGGTCACGGCCATGAGCGCGGAAGCCAGCGATATGTCCAGCTGGCTGCTGATGGGCATGCCGGGTCTGGCATACCTCACCGGCATCGCGTCCCCGGGCTGGACGGCCATCGGCCTTGCGGTGGGCACCTGGCTCAACTGGCTGGTCGTGGCCCGGCGGCTGCGGCGGTACTCGGCCAATCTGGACGCCATCACCGTGCCGCAGTTCCTTTCGCTGCGGTTCCATGACCAACGCAACCTGCTCAACGCACTGGGCGCGGTCATCATCATCGTCTTCTTTGTGCCCTACACGGCATCGGGCTTTGCGGCCTGCGGCAAGCTGTTCCACAGCCTGTTCGGGGTGGATTACATGGCGGCCATGCTGGTGTCGGCGCTGGTCATCGTGGGTTACACCATTATGGGCGGCTTCCGCGCCGTCACCACTACCGACCTCATCCAGTCCATCGTCATGTCGCTGGCTCTGATCGCTGTGCTGGTGTACGGCATTGGCGCGGCAGGCGGCTGGGGCGCTGTGGTGGAGAACGCCCAGAGCCTTTCCGGCTACCTGACCATGGCGGCCAGTCACAACGCCGCCGACGGTACTGCCACCTCGTACAGCCTGCTGGACATCGTGTCCACCATGGCCTGGGGCCTTGGCTACTTTGGCATGCCCCACATCCTGCTCCGCTTCATGGCCATTGAGGATGAGAAAAAGCTGGTCCTCAGCCGCCGCATTGCCAGCGTGTGGGTGGTTATTGCCATGACGGCCTCCATCGTCATCGGCATGGTGGGCCTTGGCATGACCAAGGCGGGCGCTCTGGAGTTCCTGAGCGGTTCTTCCAGTGAGACCATCATCGTCCGCATTGCCAGCCTGATTGCCCAGCACGGCGTTCTGGCGGCCATTCTGGCGGGCCTGATCCTGGCGGGCATCCTTGCCGCCACCATGTCCACGGCCGACAGCCAGATGCTGGCGGCGGCCTCCAGCGTGTCCCAGAACATCCTGCAGGAGTTCGGCCACATGAAGCTGACTGAGCGCCAGAGCCTGTTTGCCGCCCGCCTGACCATTGTCTGCGTCAGCGTGGTGGGTGTGGTGCTGGCCCGCGACCCCGATTCCAGCGTTTTCGGCATCGTCAGCTTTGCCTGGGCCGGCTTTGGCGGCTCCTTTGGCGCCGTGGTGCTGTGTGCCCTGTTCTGGAAGCGCTGCAACTGGCAGGGCGCTCTGGCCGGAATGCTCTCCGGCGGCCTGATGGTCTTTGTGTGGAAGTACCTCGTCAGCCCGCTGGGCGGCGTGTTCGGCATCTATGAGCTGCTGCCCGCCTTCCTCGTGTCTCTCATCGTCTGCTTCGTGGTCAGTATGGTCACCCCGGCTCCCTCGAAGGAGATCGAAGCCGAGTTTGAGGCGGCGAAATAACCTGTAAAAAGAAAGCAAGCGCCTGTCCGGTTTTTCTGCCGGGCAGGCGCTTTTTGCGTTTGCGGGTTCAATTTATCAGGATCGCCATCATTTCGGCGCAGGGGAGTACAAAGCCGAACCCAAAGAAAAACAGCAGATCCAATACAAACTTCCACGGCCGGACAGCAGGTGAACAAAAGTTCATGGAACGGGTGATGGCGGCTCCCATCTCGCCCCAGCGGCGGTAATAGCCGGTTTGCTCAAAATGGTTCCAGAGTTCCAATGAGAGAAATTCGAGCCCTGCAAACAGCGGGAAGAACACCCAGGATGGCAGCCAGCCGTCAGCCTGCAGATTCCCGTTGCTCAGTGTGTGCCAATGGACGGCCATCCGGCCCGGGCAGGCAAGGATGCCCCACACGGCAAGTGCGGCACTGAGCCAGAACAAGACTGCCCGCACCGAGCGCCAGTCGATGGACTGCTGGCGGCGCAGCAGCGTAAAGAAATCTTCCAGCGGTATATCCGGTGCGGTGTCAGCCTCCTGCGGGTCGCGGCAGTGCATCAGGTCGGCAAGGGTCAGCCCCAGCGCATCTGCCAGCGGTTCCAGCGTATTGATGTCCGGCAGACCGATGCCGCGTTCCCACCGGCTGACTGCTTTATCTGTTACATGCAGCTGCTCGGCCAGCTCTGCCTGTGTCAATCCCTGTGCCTTGCGCATCCGAGCCAGAAAGATCCCAAAGGTTTTGGCGTCCATTCTCTCACATCCTTTTCCACAGAATAGCACAGGAAGGTGGGAAAAACAACCGACGGAACGTTTACATACCTTTATGGAAAAGAAAAAGAGAAACGGCAGCGGTTTATTTGACTTTTCCCTGGATCTATGATACTGTTGGTTAGCAAGGATTAACCACAAGCGTTGACGGAGGGGAGAACAGCGATGACACCGGAAAAGTACAAAGAGCTTTCGATCAAGGAATTTACGCAGGCGGCCAGGGTCTACGACAGCGGCCATGCGGGCATTTATGAGATGTGCAAGGACGACTACCCGCCGATCCTGGCCGAGCTGGAAAAGGAGTCTTTTTACGACGTGCTGGACTGCGGCTGCGGCACCGGCCCCATGATCGAGCTGCTGCACGAAAAATACCCGGAAAAGCATTATACCGGCCTGGACCTCACCCCGGAGATGATCCACGTGGCGCAGGCCAAAAACCTTTCCAACACTGAGTTCGTTGTGGGCGACAGCGAGAATCTGCCCTTTGCGGAGGACTCCTTTGACGCAGTGATCTGCGCCAACAGCTTCCACCACTACCCGAACCCGCAGGACTTTTTCAACAGCGCTTACCGGGTGCTGCGCAGGGGTGGCCGCCTGATCCTGCGGGACTACACCTCGTCAGACGTTGTGGTCTGGCTGATGAATCATCTGGAAATGCCGCTGGCCAATCTGGTGGGGCATGGCGACGTGCGCATCCGCAAACCGGCAGAGTTTGTGGCCATGGCGGAAAAAGCCGGCTTTACCGTACTGACCATGGAGAAGCAGAAGGGCTTCCGTGCCCACCTCGTGGCACGGAAATAATGCAACCGATGCTTTGTTTGACTGCCTCAAAATACAAAATCCCCCGCCGTCTGCTCGGTCAATGAACAGGCGGCGGGGGATTTTTATAGGAAATTCAGAAGAAAAATGCTGGGGTCAGAAGCGCTTACAGCTGGGGGCCGGCAGAGACCAGAGCCTTGCCATGCTCGTTGCCCTCGTACTTCTTGAAGTTCTTGATGAAGCGGCCAGCCAGATCCTTTGCCTTCTCCTCCCACTGGGAAGCATCGGCGTAGGTGTCGCGGGGATCCAGGATGCCGGTGTCAACACCGTTCAGCACGGTGGGGACCTCAAAGTCGAAGTAGGGGATCTTCTTGGTGGGCACGGTGTTGATATCGCCGTTCAGGATCGCGTCGATGATGCCGCGGGTATCCTTGATGGAGATACGCTTGCCGGTGCCGTTCCAGCCGGTATTGACCAGGTAAGCCTTTGCGCCGCTTGCCTGCATCTTCTTGACCAGCTCCTCAGCGTACTTGGTGGGGTGCAGCTCCAGGAAAGCCTGGCCGAAGCATGCGGAGAAGGTGGGGGTGGGCTCAGTGATGCCGCGCTCGGTGCCGGCCAACTTTGCGGTAAAGCCGGACAGGAAGTAGTACTGGGTCTGCTCGGGGCTCAGGATAGAGACGGGAGGCAGAACGCCGAATGCGTCAGCAGACAGGAAGATGACATTCTTTGCTGCGGGAGCAGAAGAAATGGGACGAACGATGTTCTGGATATGGTCGATGGGGTAGGACACACGGGTGTTCTCGGTGACGGACTTGTCAGCGAAGTCGATGTGGCCCTCAGCATCCAGGGTAACGTTCTCCAGCAGAGCGTTGCGCTTGATGGCGTTGTAGATATCAGGCTCAGAATCCTTGTCCAGGTTGATGACCTTTGCGTAGCAGCCGCCCTCATAGTTGAAGACGCCCTCGTCGT
>CAVDVT010000003.1:0-17718 GCA_963612415.1 bacterium
CAGAAGATCAGCGGCCTCGCCCACACCCCCGCCTTTGTGCCGGTGGTGTGTGATTACTACTGCGGTATGCAGGTCCTGGTGCCGCTGGATCTGAACCTTGCAGGCACCACGGCCCAGGCAGTGGCGGAGGGCCTTGCCGCCTATTACAAGGACGCAGCCACGGTGAAAGTCCACGCCCTGAACGAGCCCCTGCCCGAGAACGGCCTGTATTCCAACGCCATGTCCGGCACCGACCGGATGGAGCTGTACCTCAACAGCAACGCCGCAGGCGACCAGATGATGCTGGTCTCCCTGTTTGACAACCTGGGCAAGGGTTCCTCCGGCGCGGCCGTGCAGTGCATGAACCTGATGCTGGGATTTGAGGAAACGGAGGGTCTGGAGTAATGTATACAGAAGTAAAGGGCGGCATCTGCGCCCCCAAAGGCTTTGCGGCGGCTGGCGTTCACTGCGGCATCCGCGCAAACCACAGCGAAAAATACGATCTGGCACTCATCAAGGCAGAGGTGCGCTGCGCCGCCGCCGGTGTCTACACCACCAACAAAGTCTGCGGTGCCCCCATCAAGGTGGACCGCGCCCACCTGACCGACGGCTATGCACAGGCCATTGTGGTGAACAGCGGCAACGCCAACACCTGCGCCGCCAACGGCGTGGCTCTGGCCGAGGAGTGCTGTGAGCTGGTGGGCAAAGAGCTGGGGATCTCAGCTCAGGACGTTCTGCCTGCTTCCACCGGCGTCATCGGCCAGCCCATGGTCATTGATCCCTTTGCCCGGGGCATCCCTGCCGCCGCCGCCAAGCTGGCCGCCACTGAGCAGGGCAGCTCCGATGCTGCTACCGCCATCATGACCACCGACACCCACAAAAAGGAGTACGCCATCCAGTTTGAGCTGGGCGGCAAGACCTGCACCGTGGGCGCCATTGGCA
The DNA here is from genome assembly GCA_963612415.1 of bacterium. GTDB lineage: Bacteria > Bacillota > Clostridia > Oscillospirales > Ruminococcaceae > Faecalibacterium. The sequence continues at coordinate 922 of CAVDVT010000003.1, forward strand.
AGGGCAGCGGCATGATCGCCCCCAACATGGCCACTATGCTGGCCTTCTACACCACCGACGCCGCCGTTTCCCCCGCTCTGCTGGAAAAGGCCCTCAAGACCGTGGTGCCCGGCACCTACAACCAGATGAGCGTGGATCTGGACACTTCCACCAACGACACCCTCATCATCATGGCGTCCGGTCTGGCGGGCAACCCGGAGATCTGTGAGGAAAATGCAGATTACGAAGCCTTTGTGGCGGCCCTGACCGCCATTGCAGAGCATATGTGTGCCGAACACGCAGGCGACGGCGAGGGCGCCACCCACCTCATCACCTGCGAGGTCACCCATGCGCCCGACCTGAAAACGGCCCGTGCCGTGAGCCGCAGCGTGGTCTGCTCCAACCTGTTCAAGGCCGCGGTGTTTGGCCGCGATGCCAACTGGGGCCGCATCCTCTGCGCCATCGGCTACACCCCCGGCGATTTCTCCATTGACAAGGTCTGCGTCTGGCTGAGCAGTGCCGCCGGTGAGGTCTATGTCTGCGAGAATGCCGCCTACCATCCGTACAGCGAGGACGAGGCCGCCAAGGTGCTGGCCGAACACGATGTGCTGGTCAAGGTGGATATGGGTACCGGCGAGGCCAGCGCCAAGGCCTGGGGCTGTGACCTGACTTATGATTACGTGAAGATCAACGGGGATTATCGGACCTGATAGTGGGAAGAGGAAAGTTATGAAGAACGAAGAAATGGCCCTCCTGTTTTCGGAGGCGACCCCTTACATCCAGAAATACCATGGCAAGACCATGGTCATCAAATACGGCGGCAACGCCATGATCAACGAAACGCTGAAAAACGCCGTGATGAACGACCTGGTCACCCTGACCCTGCTGGGCGTCCGGGTGGTGCTGGTGCATGGCGGCGGCCCGGCCATCAACGAGATGCTGAAAAAGGTCGGCGTGGAGAGCCATTTCAACAACGGTCTGCGGGTGACCGATGACGCCACCATGGAGATCGTGCAGCAGGTGCTGGCCGGTAAGGTGAACAAAGACCTTGTGGCAAAACTGCGGGGCCGCGGCGTGGGTCTGTGCGGCATGGACGGCCAGATGCTCCGCTGCACCGAGCTGGACCCCCAGCTGGGTCATGTGGGCGAGATCGTCCACGTAGACCCCACCCTGATCTCCAACCTGCTGGACGGCGGCTATATCCCGGTGATCGCCACGGTAGGCATGGATGATCTGGGGCAGGCTTATAATGTCAATGCCGACACTGCCGCCGCGCAGATCGCCATTGCCCTCAAGGCCGAAAAGCTGGTTTCCATGACCGATATCGCGGGCCTGCTGCGGGACAAGGACGACGAGACCACCCTCATCCCCGAGGTGGAGGTGTCCGAGATCGAGGGCTACAAATCCGCCGGTATCATTGCAGGCGGCATGATCCCCAAGATCGGCGGCATGGCCGATGCCATTTATCAGGGCGTCCACGAGGCGGTCATCATTGATGGCCGCGTGCCCCACTCCATCCTGCTGGAGCTGTTCTCCAACCGTGGTTCCGGTACCCGCTTCTATCGCCGCAGCCATCAGGAATAAGGCTTGCTGAAAGTTATACGGAACGATATAATAGAGATGAATTGGCTCCCCCTTGGGGGAGCTGGCGAGCGAAGCGAGACTGAGAGGGCGAGGACGCTATCAAGGAGGTACACTATGGATTCCGAAAAAGTCATCAAGCGGGACGGCGAGTATGTCCTGCACACCTATAACCGCAATCCCATTGCACTGGAAAAGGGCCATGGCCTGTATGCCGAGGGCCCCGAGGGCCAGAAGTATCTGGATTTCACCAGCGGCATCGGCGTGAACAGTCTGGGCTACTGCGACCTGACCTGGGCCGAGGCGGTGTCCGATCAGGCCCACAAGCTGCAGCACACCTCCAACCTGTACTACACGGCTCCCTGCGGCAAGCTGGCCAAAAAGCTGTGCAAGCGCACCGGCATGAGCAAGGTGTTCTTTGGCAACTCCGGCGCCGAGGCCAACGAGGGTGCCATCAAGGCTGCCCGCAAGTACAGCTTTGACCACTACGGCAAGGGCCGCGATACGGTCATCACGCTGGTGAACAGCTTCCATGGCCGCACCATTGCCACCCTGACCGCCACCGGTCAGGAGGTGTTCCACAACTACTTCGGCCCCTTCAACGAGGGCTTTCTGTATGCCACGGCCGGGGATATCAACGGCCTGAAGGAGCTGGTGGACCGCCACACCTGCGCCATTATGCTGGAGCTGGTACAGGGCGAGGGCGGCGTTGTGGCGCTGGACCCCGAGTATGTGCAGGCCGTGCGCGCCCTCTGCGATGAAAAGGACCTGATCCTCATTGTGGACGAGGTGCAGACCGGTGTGGGCCGCACCGGCACCTTCCTGTGCTGCGAACACTACAACCTCAAGCCCGATATCGTTACCCTGGCCAAGGGCCTGGGCGGCGGCCTGCCCATTGGTGCAGTGCTGCTGAACGAAAAGGCCGCCGAGGGCATGGGTCCCGGCAGCCACGGCTCCACCTTTGGCGGCAACCCGGTGGTCTGCGCCGGTGCCAACGTGGTGGTGGACCGGATGGACGCTTCCTTCCTGGCCAATGTCAACGAGCGGGCCGTCCAGCTGCGCACCGGTCTGGCCAAGCTGCCCATGGTCAAGAGCATCTCCGGCATCGGCCTGATGGTGGGCATCGAGTTCTTTGGCGGCATTCAGGCCGCTGACGTGCTGGCCGCCTGCCGCGAAAAGGGCCTGCTGGTGCTGACGGCCAAGACCCGCCTGCGCCTGCTGCCCCCGCTGAGCCTGACCGCCCATGACGTGGAGATGGCACTGGATATCCTGAACGAGGTGCTGACCGAAATGGAGCAGAAAGCTCCGAAGGAGCAGGCATGAAACATCTGCTGAAAATGAGCGACCTCTCCCCTGCTGAGCTGCATCACATTCTGGATGTGGCGGATGACCTCAAAGCCCGCCAGAAGGCCGGAGAGACCCCCGCATTGCTGAAAGGCAAAACGGTGGCGCTGATGTTTTCCAAGAACTCCACCCGTACCCGCACCAGCTTTGAGGTGGGCGTGTACCAGCTGGGCGGTCTTGGAAACTACATGAACGCCGCCACCGAACTGCAGAGCGGCCGGGGCGAACCCCTGAAGGACACCGCCCGGGTGCTGGGCCGCTATTACGACTGCGTGGTCTGGCGCACCTACCGCCAGCGCGATCTGGAAGAATTTGCGGAGCTGGCCGGGGTGCCCGTGATCAACGGCCTGACCGACTACGCCCACCCCTGTCAGGTGCTGGCCGATCTGATGACCATCCGGGAGCGCCGCGGCGCGCTGGAAGGCCAGAAGCTCTGCTTCATCGGCGATGGATGCAGCATGGCCAACAGCCTCATTGTGGGCGGCCTGCTGGCCGGGATGCAGGTGACCTGCGTCTGCCCGGTGGGTTACCGCCCTGCCGCCGATGTGGTGATGTTTGCCCACAAATACGGCGATAAGTTCCGGCTCCTCACCGACCCTGCAGAAGGCGTCAAGGATGCCGACGTGGTGGTGACGGCCGCCTGGAACACCGCCCCCGGCACCCCGGAAAGTGAGCGCCGCCTGCGGGACTTTGCAGGCTTTCAGGTCACAAGCCGCCTGATGGAGGGCGCAAAGCCCGACGCCATGCTGCTGCACTGCCTGCCCGCCCACCGGGGCGAGGAGATCTCCACTGCCGTGTTTGAAGACCACGCCGACGAGATCTTTACCGAGGCCGAGAACCGTCTCCACGTCCAGAAGGCTGTGCTGGCCATCCTGCTGGCAAATCAGTAAAAAACAAAACACTGCTGCAAACCGGCATTGGAACCGGCTGCAGCAGTGTTTTTTTGTTGAGATTTGAAAAGCGGTGTGCTATACTGGGGTTAAGCAGAACAAACTTTGGAGGGGGTATCTTTATGGGAATGAAAATTGCGGTGGAAGCCCTTGTTTACAGTCTGGTATATGCGGCCTTTATGCTGGTGCTGTTCCGGGTGGAGGGCGTGAAAAAGCAGCTTTACAATTACCCGCCTGCCATCCGGGCGCGGGCGATCGAAAAAGGCATCACGACCCAGGCAGAGATGGATGCAATGGCCAGAAAGAACAAGCCGTTCGGCATCCTGATGATGGTGGTCCCATGTGTTCTCATTACCTGCTGCATCAACGGAGAGGGCAGTTTTTTGGCCGGTTTTGTGGAGTCGTATGTGTTCCTGAACGCCTTTTCCCTGTTCGATGCGCTGGTCATTGATTCGCTCTGGTTCTGCCACGGCAAGTGGTGGGTCATCCCCGGCACCGAGGACATGACCGAAGCCTACCACGATTATGCCTTCCACTGGAAGTGGTTCTTTCTGGGGCTGCTCTCCACCCTGCCGCTGGCGGCCATCATCGGCGGCATTGTGGCGCTGGTGGGAATGGTAAGGTAAAGGTTTTATAAGTGACAGAACAAGGCCCCCTGGCTTCAAAAAACCAGGGGGCCTTTGTGATGCGCGGGGATTATACGCCCGAATAAGCGGAGAAGCCGCCGTCCACAGGCAGGCAGATGCCGGTGATGAACCCGGCTGCATCGTTGTTCAGCAGGAACAGCAGTGCGCCCACAAGGTCTTTTTCGCTGTCGCCAAAGCGGCCCATGGGCGTGGCGGCAAGGATTTTGCCGGTGCGGGCCGTGGGGGTGCCGTCCTCGTTGTAGAGCAGCTTTGCGTTCTGCTCGCTGGCAAAGAAGCCCGGGGCAATGGCATTGACCCGGATGCCCACCTTGCTGAAATGGACTGCCAGCCACTGGGTGAAGTTGGTCACAGCGGCCTTGGAGCCGGAGTAGGCGGGGATCTTGGTCAGGGGCAGATAGGCGTTCATGCTGGAAATGTTCAGGATGTTGCAGCCCTCGCGGCTCACCATCTGGCGGGCAAATGCCTGGGTGGGCAGCAGCGTACCGATGAAGTTCAGGTTGAACACCATCTCCACACCGCTCTCGTCAAGGTCAAAAAAGGTCACGGTGTCGGTGTCCAGATCACCCATCTCAAAGTATTCCTTGTCGGTGTTGGCGCGGGAATTGTTGCCGCCGGCGCCGTTCACAAGGATATCGCAGGGGCCAAGCTCCGCCATGACGTCCTCGGCCACCTGCAGGCAGTTGGCCTTGTTCATAACGTTGCAGGTGTAGCCCTTGGCAACGCCGCCTTCCGCCTCGATCTCGTCGGCCAGCGCCTTGAGCTTCTCCATGTTGCGGCCCAGCAGCGCGACCTTTGCGCCTGCGCGGGCCAGTGCCCGGGCAAAAATGGAGCAGAGCGTGCCGCTGGCACCTGTAACAACGGCCACTTTGCCGGTGAGGTCGGTATTCAGAACATTCTTTTCCATAAGATCCTCCAAATTGCTTACACTTTGCCTGCACCCTTGTCCAGGATCTTATCGAACCGGGAGAAGAAGGTGGCGGCGGTGACCGTGGCGGCAAGGATATCGCTGACGGGCTCGGCCAGGAAGACGCCGAACACGGGGTTTGCCACAAAATGGGGCAGGATGAAGATCAGGGGGATGAGCAGGATCAGCTTGCGCAGGCAGGCCAGCAGCAGGCTGACCTTGGCCTGACCCAGAGCCATAAAGCTCTGCTGGCAGCCGATCTGGATGCCCAGCGAGAAGATGCCGGCCATGTAGATGCGCATGGCCCAGGTGGTGTACTCGATCAGGGTGGCATCCGAGGTAAAGATGCCTGCCACGGCACCGGGGGCCAGCATCATCAGCAGCCAGAACAGGGCGGTGTAGCCAAAGCAGAGGGTCAGCTGGAAGCGGAACGCTTCCTTGACGCGCTCCTTTTTGCCGGCACCAAAGTTGAAGCTCATCACCGGCTGACCGCCCTGGCAGATGCCGGAGACCGGCAGGCTTGCCAGCTGGGAAGCGCTGGTGATGACCGTCATGGCACCCACGGCCACGTCGCCGCCGTAGCGGGCCAGACTGGAGCTGAAGCTGATGGAGAGCAGGCTCTCGGTGGACATCATGACAAAGGTGGAAATGCCCAGTGCCATGACCGGCAGAACGATCTTCGCTTCCGGCTTCAGGTAGTCTTTGCGGATCTTCAGGGTGGTCTTGGGGCCGGTGAGGAACCGCAGGATCCAGACAGCGCCCACAGCCTGGCTCAGCACAGTGGCAATGGCCGCACCCCGGACGCCCAGACCCAGCAGGAAGATCAGGATGGGGTCAAGGATGATGTTGATGACCGCACCGATGACTGTGGTCAGCATGCTGATCTTGGCAAAGCCCTGTGCGGTGATAAAGGGGTTCATGCCCAGCACGATCAGCACGCAGACGGTGCCCAGGATGTAGATGCGGCTGTAAGCCAGCGCATAAGGCAGGGTGGTGTCGCTGGCGCCGAACAGCCGGAGCAGGGTGGGTGCAGAGGCGTAGAAGACGATGGTCAGGATGACCGAGAAGATGAGCAGCATGGTAAAGCTGTTGCTCACGATCTTTTCCGCCTGATCCTTGTCGCCCTGGCCCATGGCAATGGCGGTGCGGGGTGCGCCGCCTGCACCGATGAGCATGGCAAAGGCGTTCAGCAGCATCAGGATGGGGGTGAACAGGCCCACGCCCGTCAGCGCCGCCGCGCCGATGCCCGGAATGTGGCCGATGTAGATGCGGTCCACGATGTTGTACAGCAGGTTGACCACCTGCGCCACCACGGCGGGGATCATCAGCTGGAGCAGGAGCTTTTTCACATCTCCGGACCCCATGTCCTGCTTTTTCTGTGTCTGTGGCATTGGAATCTCCTTGTTAAACAGCTCACCCTCTCCGTCAGAATGGCCGAGAGGGTGAGATCGCATATAAATTAGTAGCTCAGGCCGAAGTTCATCTCGTAGTAGTTGCCTGCAGCGTCACGGTAAGCGTAAGCCTTGCCGTTCTCGTCCTTCATGCTGTCGGGCATGTAGGCATCCTTGGCGTAGCCGGGCACATCGTTGGGGCTGATGCAGACGCCGTCGGCGTTCACAGCCAGCACTTCGTCGCCCTTGGGCAGGGTCAGGGGCAGCTTGCCAACGGGGGCAAAACGGCCGAACATGACATCCAGCGTTGCGGAAGGATAGGTGTCAAAGCCAACGGTCAGGGCGTCGGAGACCGTCTCGATGTTGCCGACTTCCCATGCCAGCGGGCAGTTGATGTTGGAAACCACCTTGCCGCCGTGTGCGTGGACAGCCTCGGCGATGCCGGGGATGCGGTTTGCGCCCACCAGCGTGGTCTCCTTGTGGGTCTCAGCAGTGGGCTTGCCGCTCTCGTCCACGTTGCAGACGGTCTTGTCCTCGCAGATGTCCAGCTCCAGATAGCCCGGGGTAGCGTTGAAGTAAGCACCGGACTGGGGGCTGACCATCAGCAGGGCCACATCGGCGTCGGCAGGAGCATCCACCAGGGTGACATTGCCCAGCATCTCGCGCAGGGCCTTGGTGGCAGCCTCGCCGGCCTCAGCGCTCTTGCCAAAGGCTTCGGCGTAGACCTTGGTGCCGTCCTTCAGGGGCAGGGTGCCGTCGTTCTTCAGCAGAACCACGGACTCGCGGTGGACGCGGGAAGCTTCCTCCCAGTCGGCCTTGGTGGCGACCACTTCGGCGGCGTACTGAGGATCGGCATAGGGGTTCTCGAACATGCCCTGGCGGAACAGCTCGGTCAGAGTGCGGCTGACAGCGCGGTCCAGGCTGGCATCGGTCAGCACCAGGTCTTCCTTCTTGAAGCCTTCGGGCACCTTGTGGGTGTCGTAGTAATCGTTGGTGGCGCGGGCATAGCTCTCCTCGCCCAGCTCGTTGTCCAGCAGGCCGGAGATCAGGTCCACACCGCTCTGGGTGACTGCATAGCCGATGCGCTCCGGCTCGTCCAGCATATCAACGCCCCAGCACATATTGTGAACGATGCCGGTGTCGGAGTTGATGTAGCCCTTGAAGCCCATCTGGTTGCGCAGCATGCCGTCGATGAATACCTTATTATAAGCAAAGCCGTAGGGGTTCAGCTCAATGGGGTTGCCGTTGAAGTCCTCCTGCGGAGCGCTCTTTTCAGCGCAGGGCTTGGAGTAGTAGGGCATGATGGACTCGGCATTGTGGCGGATGGCTGCACGGAAGGCCGGGATGTGGTACTTCTGCAGGGAGCCGGGGGTAGCGTAGATGTTCCACTGACCTGCGGCATAGTGGGGGTCAAAGCCGTTCTCACGGGCGCCGCCGCCGGGGAAGTGCTTCACGGTCATGGACACGCCGTCGGGGGTGACGCCGTTGCTGCCGCCCTGCACGCCGGGGATCAGGTGATCGAAGATTTCCTCGATCAGTTCCGGGTCCTCGCCAAAGGTGCCGAAGGTGCGCTGCCAGCGGGGGTCGGTAACGCAGTCGGCCATGTACATATAGCCCTTCTTCAGGCCGCAGGCGTTCCACTCGCGGCGGATGGTGTCGGCAAACTTGTCGATGATGTCGATGCGGGCAGTGCCCTTGACAGCAGCGGCAATGCCCAGGGTGCCGGGCCAGGTGGCAAACACGCCGGTGGCGTCGTTCATGCCAAACACCACTTCGCCGTTCTCGTTGCGGCTGTTGGACATGACCTGCATGGGCACAAAGTGTTCGCAGGTCTCGGTCAGGTACTGCAGCTGGTTCAGGTAATCGGCCAGATCCTCGGGCGAGGGGCTCTCGCGCAGGATGACATGGCGGTTGAAGCACTTCTTCACCATATCGCTGGTGCTGGGCAGTGCCTGATGGCCGAAGATGCTGTCCGAAACATCCACCGGGGCTTCGTCCAGCAGGCCGGTCTCATCGCCCACGGGCTTGTGGCCGCTGGCAGCCAGACGGGGCGAAGGATACTTGGGGCCCATGCGCCAGTCGGAGGTGAACAGCTGGCCGATCTTCTCGCTGACGGTCAGGGTCTTCACGTAAGCCTCAGCGCGCTCAGCGGGGGTCAGGCGCCAGTCGTTGACGGCGCTTACGGTGCCGGTGCCGTCAATGTCCTTGAAGTACAGGCCGTCCTGTTCGATGACCTTGCGCTCCACGGTGCCAATGGTGGGGCCGTTGGGGTTTTGGTAGCGCTTCACGCGCTCAGATGCTTTCACTGCCATAGTGGTTTCTCCTTTTCTTGTTCATGGATGTCAGCTCATGCCACAGAGCCAGTCCGTTCAACACCTATTATAATAGGCTTTGAACGAAACGGGGTAGAAATATTTTTGGATATTTCCGCACTTTCCCAACATTCTTTTCAAAAAGGAAGCCGAAATTGCAAAACTGGCAATGTGCCATACTAGTATATCACTTCATTGTGCAAGTTGCCCAATAGCATTTTTGAAAGTTGTGAAAATTGTCTCGAAATAGTAAAATTGTCCTGATTCACCTCAAAATATTACTAACAGAATTTTGAAAAAACGTTCATAATAAAGACATAAAATCTCTCAGCACGCAGGGTGGCAGCTGCAGCAGAGGGATGTTCGGAATGGAAGGCCGCACGGTTCGGATACCGCACGGCCGCAATTGAAAGGAGAAACCTCTATGGCAAAGGTCAAGCAGCCGCTTGAGGAAAACGGCATCCACAGAGCGAAAATGTGGGAGATCATGATGTACGCTCTGAATAACACCTCCACCAACACTTACATGATGGTGGTTGGCTACATCAGCTACTTCCTGATCGGTATCGTCGGTCTGGCATCCGTGCTGGCCGGTTCCATTGTTACCATCATGCGTATCTGGGACGGTGTCACTGACCCGTTCGTGGGCATGGCAGTTGATAAGACCAACGGCAAGTTCGGTAAGAACCGTCCGTTCATCGTTCTGGGCCAGATCATCATGTTCGCTACCACCTTCGTGATGTTCAACTTCATCCCCACCCTGAGCATGAGCGTCCGCTTCCCCGCTTTCATCGTGATCTACATGATCTACATCATTGGCTACACCTGCCAGTGCGTCGTCACCAAGTCTGCTCAGACCTGCCTGACCAACGACCCCAAGCAGCGCCCCATCTTCGCAATGTGCGACTCTGTTTACAACATCCTGCTGATGAGCGTGCTGATCCCCGTTATCGTTACCGATAACCTGGTCCCCAAGTACAGCCTGACCGCTGAGGCCAACGCTGCTGAGATCGCTGAGCTGGTGGCTCAGAACCCCAACCTGGCCGGCATCGTTGAGAAGTCCGGCGGCAACCTGTCCGCTTTCTACAATCCCCACCTGTTCACCACCATGCAGCTGCTGTTCGGCGGCATCTCCGCTGTGTTTGCGGTCTGCGCTATCATTGCTCTGTGGCGCAAGGATAACTCCAAGTACTTCGGTCTGGGCACCGAGCAGAAGATCGGCATCAAGGACTACGCCGATACTCTGGCTCACAACCGTGCGATCCAGATGCTGATCGTCTCTGCATCTACCGATAAGCTGTTCATGTCCACCATGAGCAACTCCACCGTTATGATCTGCCTGTTCGGCATCGTGTTCGGCAACTACGCTGCATACTCCAGCTACTCTCAGCTGACTTCGATTCCCATTGCTATCATCGCCATCCTGCTGATGAACAAGATCGCTCGTCAGCTGGGCCAGAAGGCTTCCATGATGGTCGGTACCTGGGGCGGCATCATCGGCTCCATCATCATCACCGCCTTCCTGTTCTTCGTGAACCCCAAGGGCGATCCCAATGCCTTCAGCCTGCCCGCATTCCGTCTGATCCGTCCTGACACCTGGGGCACTCTGTTCACTGGTTGGTCTGCTACCGGCCTGATCTTCATCCTGCTCGTCATCGCATGGCGCGGTGTCCAGCAGCTGTCCTCCTCCATTGTTATCACCATGACCGCTGACTGCGCCGACTACGAAGTTTACCGTACCGGTAAGTACGTCCCCGGCCTGATGGGCACCCTGTTCAGCTTTGTTGATAAGCTGATCTCCTCTCTGGCAACCACCCTGGTCGCTCTGTTCTACTCCATGGCTGGCTTCAAGGATGCTCTGCCCGATACCATGACTCCGTACTCTGACGGCATCTTCTGGGCAACCATCGCCTGCTTCGTCCTGCTGCCCATCGTCGGCTGGCTGTGCAACGTTGTTGCTATGAAGTTCTATCCCCTGACCAAGGAGAAGATGGAGGAGATCCAGGCTGAGATCGGCCGCATCAAGGCTGAGGCTGCTGCAAAGCAGGCCTGAGCTGAAACTCCTCAAACTCTGCGGAACACTTGAAAACAGGATCACGATGTGATATCCTGAATCAGAACCAGAAACGTCCTGCGGCGGGGGCTGTCCTCTGCCGCAGGATTTCTGATATTATGGACTCGGAAGGAAAAACGACCCATGGCAGAAGAAAAAAAGCTGACCGATACCCCTGCTCAGACCCCGGAGACCGCGCCTGCGGAGCCGGAGACTGCTGAAAGCCATACCCCCACCACCGGCGAACTGCTGGGCGATGTGGAGCAGTATGAAGAGAACAACGACGAGTGGAAGACCGGCTACTACGGCACCGGAAGCCGCAAGCAGGTGACGGACGACGTTTTCAATAAACTGGAAACCGGCGAAGAACTCACCCGCGACGACTTTATCAAGGCAGAGCTTGCTTTGCAGGACGCCAAGCTGGAAGCCGGCATCGATGTTGAAAACGAGAAGGGCAAGGGCCTTATCGGCAAGTACCACGACTGGAAAAAGAACCGCACAAAGCACAAGGTGAACAAGAAAAAATACTGCCTGCTCTGCGTGTTCCTGGGCTGGTGCGGCGGCCACCGCTATTACGAAAAGCGGTACTGGCTGGCAGCGTTCTATACCCTGTTCTTCTGGACGGTGGTCCCCTTCTTCCTCTGCGTCACCGACCTGCTCATCGCCCTGCCCATGAAGGCAGACGAGAACGGCGATATCATGATCTGACCGCAGGTGCAACTGCAGCTGCTGAACAACAAAGGAGCTTTTTATGAGTTGGAGCGAATGGCTTGACTACCTCACCCACCCGCACTCGGAGCAGCTGATCTGGGTGCTGATCGGCGTCCCGGTGGTGGTTCTTCTGCTGAACTATGTCGTGCCTCAGATCATGGAGTGGCGCGCCTACCGCAAAGTCCATCCCATGGGCAGCACCGGTGTCCGCACCTCCAAGCCGAAGAAAAAAGGCAAAAAATAAGCGCCTCCCGCAAGAGGATCCATGGAGCCCCCGGCATCTGCCGGGGGCTCTTTCTGCTGCTGTGCAGCGCTGCATCTAAATAAACAACAAACCGCCCCGACAGGCGCTGCATTTCGCAGCCACCTGCCGGGGCGGTCATTTTAATTATGCTTTGGAAAGACCAATTACTTCTTGATCTTGATCAGCTTTGCATTCAGGCTCTCGATGAAGCCGTCGGGCATGCCGGAGATCATGCCGCTCATCTTTTCGGGGCTCATGGTCTTCATCATATCCCACATGCCCTTACCGGGAGCGATGTCGAAGTTGGTAGCCAGCTTGACTGCCTTTGCGGTCAGAGCCATAGCTTCCTCATTCTTGGAGATCTCCTCCATGGTGTCCTTGATGCTGTAGTAGCCCTCGGGGAACTCCATGGGAGCTTCCAGATCCAGGCTGCCCATCTGCTGGAACCAGTTGGCAACGCCCTCCTGGCGCTCGTTGAACTCGGGCAGGGTGTAGTAAGCGGGCTCCTCAGCGACCTTTTCCAGAGTGATGGAGTCCTTCACATCGCCGGCAACCGCCAGAATGGTGTTGAAGCCTTCGTTCAGGGCAACGTTGAACTTGAAGACGCGGTGAGCGGTCTGCTGGCCGACTTCCTTGCCGTTGACGTACAGCACAACGGTGTCCTGGTTGGAGTAGACCTTGATCTCGGTGGTCTCGCCCGCACGCTGTGCGTGACGGCGGCCGGCCACATGGACCATGGGTGCCTTGGACCAGTATGCCTGGTAGACATAGAAGCTGTCCTTCTTGGTCTTGCGGTCCATGGTGATCAGGCCCTTGTTGTTGCGGCCGCTCACGCCGCCCTCGTTACGGGCAGCGCAGCCGAAGTCGAACATGTTCCAGACGTGGGAAGCCCACACCCAGGGACGATCCTCAAAGACCTGAGCCAGATGCTCGTGGTACAGTGCCTGGTACTCCTCGGTGTAGTCCTTGCACTGGGGAGTATTGCTGTGCCAGTTGATGATGCCCTCGCAGCCGTACTCGGAGATGCCGATGCAGATGTCAGGATGCTCGGCGTGGAACTTGTCCAGCCAGGGGCCGTTCTCCTCCATCTTGCCGCCGTACCAGCCAAAGTAGTGGTTGTAGCTCTCCACATCGGTGATGCGGTGCATGGGGCCGTTGACGGGGGTGGTGGAAACGTGGGCAATGGTGGTCAGACGGGTGGGGTCCAGCTCCTTGCACAGCTTCTGCAGGTCGTGGTGGGTGTCCACCAGCTCCTGGCAGATGCCGCCGATCAGGATCTCGTTGGAGATACCCCAGAACATGATGGAGGGGTGGTTGTAGTTCTGGATGATGAGTTCCTTCATCTCCTCCATGACGTGGGTGTGAGCGCCCTCGCCCTTCTTGAACACGCTGATGAAGGGGATCTCAGCCCAGACGGCGAAACCGATCTCATCGCAGGCGTCGTAGAAGTCCTGGCTGTGCTGATAGTGAGCCAGACGGATGGTGTTGGCGCCCAGCTCCTTGATGAGCATGGCGTCCTCATAATGCTCCTCGGTGGTCAGAGCGTTGCCCTCGTACACGCGGTCCTGATGACGGGACACGCCGCGCAGCGGGGTGGGCACACCGTTGATGGAGAAGCCTTCGTCCGGGGTGACCTTGAAGCTGCGGACACCGACGTTTGCGTAGATCTCGTCCACGGTCTCGTTGTTGCGCTGCAGCTTTGCAGTAACGGTGTACAGGTTGGGCTCGTCCATGCTCCACAGCTGAGCATCGGGGGTGTAGATGGTGACCTCGGTGTCAGCAGAGCCGCGGACAGCAGAAGCCACTTCGTTGCCGTAGCAGTCCTCGATGGAGTACAGCACGGTCAGGTCGTCAGCAGGGTTGGTGACGAAGCTCTTGATGGTGAAGTTTGCACCGCCGTCCTCGGTGGGAACGGGAGTGACCATGATGCCGGGGCCGCCGTAGTAGTCCAGATCAAAGTGTGCGTTGGGCACGCTGATCAGGTTGACGCCGCGGTACAGACCGCCGTAGAAGGTGAAGTCGGCGGAAGCGGGGTACATGGAGGGGGTGTCCTCGTTGGAGACCTCGATGGTCAGCTCGTTCTCACCCTCGTGGCACAGGTCGGTGACGTCTGCGCGGAAGATGGAGAAACCGCCCTCGTGGGTGGTGGCAACAGTGCCGTTGACCTTGACGGTAGCGTTCAGGGCAGCGGCCAGAACTTCAACGTAGGTGCGGCCGCCAGCCAGAGGCTGCTTGGGCTGCACAAAGTTACGGGTGTAGACGCCGGTGGTGCGCAGGTAGCTGCCGTTACCATCGTTGCCGTCCACAGCGTTCCAGGTGTGGGGCAGGTTGACCTGCTCGGTAGCATGGTCGCCCTTGGGGAAGGACAGAGTCCAGTTTTCGTTCAAAGAAATGATCTCTCTCATCGATGCGACTCCTTCTCAGATTCGTGTTTGTATTTCCGGGCCTGCGGCGCAGGCCTCATCATGAAACTAGTATATCACAGAAAAGTAGTTCGGCGTTTGTACAAAATCGGGACAAAATAGTAATTTTTTGTGATAATTCTAACGAGTATCCTGCTTTTGTCCGGAAAATCTGCCGCAGAAAGAGACTTTTACGGAATAAATCATGGAAGGCCGGTTGACGCAGTGGTGTGGATGGGGTATGATGAAACCGGTCCACTGCAAACGATGAAACGCAGTATAAAAAGGAGAAACCGATGAAAACGCTGATCCTCCTCCGCCACTCCATCCCCGACAAAACAGGCGCCTCCGGTCTGTCCCCGGCGGGCGTGGAAAAAGCCCGGCTGCTGTTCCGGGACACACGGTTCCGGAGCGTTTCCCGGGTATGGGTCTCCCCTGCTCCACGCGCAGTAGAAACGGCAGCGTTGCTGGGTCTGCCCGTCACCCAGGACGCCCGCCTTGCCGAGCGCCGCACCGGCGACACCACCGGGCAGGGCGCGGCATTCTGGGCGCGGCAGTACACAGACCCGGACTTCAAAAATCCGGATGGAGAGTCTTTCCACGAAGTCCGCGCCCGGATGGATGCCTGCATTCAGGACGTTCTGGCGGCCCTCCCGGAGGGCGGCACTGCGCTGGTGGTTTCCCACGCGGCGGCGATCTGCAGCTGGCTCATGGGCTTCTGCACCGTGGAAGTGACCGATGCCGAACGGAAACTGCGCCGGATAACGTTCCGGCAGAATGTTGTCCTGAATGGCAGCTTTGAACCGGCCACAGGGTTTGTGGTGAGATGGAAGGATGGGGAGATTGAAGGGATTCATCTTGTCTGTCTGCCGGAAAATGATATAATAAAACAAAGGAGAGTGGTACCATGAGCCCGATCGAGATCCCCGCAAAGATCCAGTTGGTCGAAAAGCGCGAAACGCGGACGAGCCGCGGAATGCTCTCAAAGGGCTGGTATCATGTGGATGACCAGCTTGTAATGGTCAAGGGAAACTCCATTACAGAGGCTGGAACAGCCGGATACGAGCCGTATTCTGAGGTGATGGCCTCGCAGATCGCGCAGGTGCTGAATCTGCCCCATGTGGAATACGCTCTGATGCCGGCTAAACTCTTTCCTGACATCAAAACCTATTCCTGCGATGTGGTCAGCGTCTGTCCTAAGTTCACAACGGACGATGAGCAACTGTACCATTTTGCAGACATGGCGGATGCCTATTTTTTTGCCAATGGGCAGACATCTTCGCCGGATGATCTATTTCAGTATGCGGTAGAACTGTATGGCAAGAAGTGGCTCTATCAGATGCTGATGTTCGATGCCTTTATTGGCAACGAAGACCGCCATGAGAACAATTTCGATGTCATCGTCCGGGATGGCAAGAACTATGCTCCACCGATTTATGACAATGGCGGCAGTCTGCTTGCGTGGGCAACGGACGAAGAATTGACCGACACGAAGCTCCGGTATCAGTTCGACAAAGCCAAGCCGTTCCGCAGCCGCCATGCCCAGCAAATTAAGCTGGTCGACGAGCCTGTGCTGCCTGTGCGTGATTTGGATATGTTGTATCAGGAAATCATTCAGGCCATCTCTCCCATTCTCGCACTGTTGAGCGAAAAACGCGCATCTGCAATCCGCCAATATCTGAAATACCGCCTGCACTACCTGAAAGCTGCCATGGGGTGATAAAATGGCCTACTTGAAATTGATGATGGATGAAAAAGAAATCGCCCACCTGAGCGAAGATGGGCAGTATCTTTGTGCCAATGAAGGCGTTCCACAGTATGATCTCCCGCTGAATCTTTTCATTGGCGACAAGCGCAAAGTTCCATTAGTCGATGTGGTGGTCTGGGCAAAGAAGCGTATCTTCCCGAAAAATCGGATGGACTGCAAAGAGATTTTGAAAATGATGGGATTGCCGGACTACAATGCGTGGGAAATCGTCAAGCGCACCAACGCCTGTCTGATGGAAGACCCCTACTGGCTGCGATTCAGCGAAGATGAAACCTTTGAGGACACTACTCGTGGACGAGCCAGAAAGATCATGCAGGAAAACAAAAAAGGCATCCACTGATGTGGATGCCTTTTACTGGCGGAGATGGTGGGATTCTCCCGCAGGCTAAGCAACAGCCCACTGGGCTGATTGCTTGCGGTCTGTGGACCGCTGCCCTGTTCTCATCCCACCAGTGGGCTTTCGAAAGGTTCTGCAAAAAGAAAAGCTCCAGCGTCTTGGTAACGCTGGAGCTTCTGACGGAGATGGTGGGATTCGAACCCACGTGCCCGATTAAGGACAAAACGATTTCGA
>CAVDVT010000003.1:17766-20083 GCA_963612415.1 bacterium
TTTGAAACCGTTGGATGAAGCAGGTTTCACGCGGCTGTCATTGGCAGTCGCGGGCATTTTCTGAACCTCTGAAAAGGCACGTTACACCGCAATTTGCAGTTGAAATCCAACCGCTTTTTGCGGAGTGACGTTAGAAAACGCACCTTTCACACGAGCCGTCAAAAGCTGCATTTCAAGTGCAGTTGTGTTAGATGTTCGTTAGAAATATGCAGTGCTGCCGTTGCTGTGCCAGCTCATAGCAGGCTTCTCTGTCTGAACGCAGTGTTTCCCGAAAGTCGGGAGACGCTGCGTTTTCTCTTGCCCACATTCCGGGCTGAAAGGGAAGCCGCTATGTCAACATTCCGCGTCAACAAAAATGTCAACTACACCGTTATGAGCAACTACCACTTGCAGGACAGGAGGCTGTCCCTGAAAGCCAAGGGACTTCTGTCCTATATGCTCTCCCTGCCGGACGATTGGGATTACAGCCTGAAAGGGCTGACGACTGGGTGCAGAGACGGTCTGGATAGTGTACGCACCGCTGTTCTGGAACTGGAAGAACACGGTTACGTCCGCCGCCAGAAAGTCCGCAACACCAAAGGCCAGATCATCGACTACGACTATCAGGTCTATGAATCGCCTGTCGAGGATGCTCCGGCCATTCCCTGCAAGGAAAACGGCCCATCGGAACCGCCAGCACCGCAAAGTCCGAAAAGTGGCATGAATCCTTGTTCTTCACCATTTTTGGATTTTCCCAATTTGGCTAAACCCAATTTGGAAAAGGCAACGCAACAAAATACTAATAAACAAAATACTAAAAGACAAAGTACTAATCTATCCGGACAGACAGGCGAAACAGTGGATTTTGACCAGATGGAAGCACAGGTGCGCGAGGAGTTCCGGGAACGGCTGGAGATCGACACCCTTTCCCAGCGGTATGACCCGGACAAGCTGGAAGAACTGCTGGACAACATTGTGGAGATGTACTGCTGTCCACGGCAGACCCAGTACATCGGCAAGCAGCCGCAAACCACCAAGGCTATCCGGCTGCGGCTGGACAAGCTGACCAGCCAGCACGTTGAGTACATCTTTGATGTGATGGCCAACACCACCCAGCCTATCAAGAATATCATGGCCTATCTGCGCACCACCATCCTGAACGCACCCACCACGATGGAGCATTACTATCAGGCGCAGGGCAACTGGCTTACCGCACAAAACCGGAAGAAGTAAGCATCGTTTTCCACAAAGACTGCAATACACGTTGAAAACGCAAAGGAGATTTACCATGAAAGACATGAACATCGTTTGCACCGAAATCCACTATGCACAGGTTGGGGATTATCAGTTGCCCCTGCTTACTCTGCCTCAGACCGATGATCCCGAACCGCTGGGCAAGTATGGCCGGATGCGCTTGGCCTACCTCAAAACCCAGCGTCCGGTGCTGTATCATCAGATGTTATTCAGCGGTTCTCTCTGGCCGCATTTGCAGGAAGTCCAGAAAACGGCCTGCGAGTGGCTGGAACGCACGATGACGGCTTTGTTAGGCAAGTACCCTGCACCGGACAAAGAGCGCGCACAGCTTCTTTGGGTGGCGCACATGAATGGACTGAAGGCGCAGGCGGAAGAAGTGGTGGTGAGAGAGATTGTGTATGCGCAGTGAAGCTATGATTTATCTTGTCTATCCGCCTGACCATGATATACTGAAGAAAAGGAGCGTGACACCATGGCCTATTTGAAGTTAATGATGGATGAAAAAGAAATCGCTCATCTGAGCGAAGATGGGCAGTATCTTTGTGCCAATGAAGGGATTCCGCAGTATCATCTGCCCTTGAATCTTTTTATTGGGGACAAGCGCAAAGTTCCATTGGTCGATGTGGTGGTTTGGGCAAAGAAGCGTATCTTTCCGAAAAATCGGATGGATTGCAAAGAGATTTTAAAAATGATGGGACTGCCAGACTACAATGCGTGGGAAATCGTCAAGCGCACCAACGCCTGCCTGATGGAAGATCCCTATTGGCTGCGATTCAACGAAAATGAAACTTTTGAGGATACCACGCGTGGACGAGCCAGAAGAATCATGCGTAGAGAATTGAATGAATCTTGAAAAATGTTCAAACCATTTCACTCAAATTTTGATTTTTTACTTTTGATTTCATTTTTTGAGCTTGAAATTTAAGATTTCATAGACGAATTTCACTTATCGGACCAATTTTTCAATCTTGATTTCAATTTTTTGCTTTGATTTCTTCGAATTTCGATTGACATTTCACTTTTCCTTCGATAAGATAGAATCAGGAAAGGGGAGATTGCCATGTTGCCAGAAGAACTCATCGAT
>CAVDVT010000004.1:0-19828 GCA_963612415.1 bacterium
CCCTCACCAGCACTCTGTCTGGTCTGGCTGTCGCTATGCAGGCATATGCCGACAAGCAGGAGGAGCCCGCTGCCTAAGTTTGGCTGCGTGACCGCTGCTTAAAAACAAGAAATCAACAAACAAAACCATTTATATTGGAGGGTTATTACCATGGCTTCTGAGAAGATTACTGCCATCATCGACTCCGTCAAGGAGCTGTCCGTTCTGGAGCTGAAAGAGCTGATCGACGCATACTGCGAGGAGTTCGGCGTTTCTGCTGTTGCTGCTGCTGCCCCCGCTGCTGCTGGCGCTGCTGCTGCCGCTGAGGAAGAGAAGACCGAGTTCGACGTCATCCTGGCTGAGGCTGGCGCTACCAAGATGCAGGTCATCAAGCTGGTCAAGGAGATCACCGGCCTGGGCCTGAAGGAAGCTAAGGCTATCGTTGACGGCGCTCCCAAGGCTGTCAAGGAGAAGGCTTCCAAGGCTGACGCTGAGGACATCAAGAAGAAGCTGGAAGAGGCTGGCGCTAAGGTCGAGATCAAGTAATTTGATCCCCCTGAACGTTCTTTCTTGAATCTTTATTCTTGAAAATGAGGCACTCCCGTCGTAAGGCGGGGGTGCCTTTTTGCGTTGTATCAATTTCTCCGGCAGTGTGTGAACCGCCTGAAAGGTCACCCTCTTGACAGCTCTGCTAAAATGTGATATGATTTTGATATCACAAAGAATTGCTTCCGAACCTTTAAGGAGGGAATCATCATGGAAGAAAAGATTCTGCAAACCAAGAAGAACGGCATGGCAATGCTGCTGCTCACCCTGCTGGGCTATGTGATCGCGGTGCCGCTGTTCATTTACAGCCTGACCCTGCTGAATACCAGCCTGTTTCCGGGGATCCTGCTGCTGATCTTATCGATCGTGTATGCCATTGCAGGCATTTTCCTGTTCTGCGGCCTGAAAGTCCTCAAGCCTCAGGAAGCGCTGGTGCTTACCCTGTTCGGTGACTACATTGGCACCCTGAAAGGCCAGGGCTTCTACTGGGTCAACCCCTTCTGCACGGCGGTCAATCCAGCAGCGGGCACGAAACTCAGCCAGAGCGGCGATGTGAACAGCGGGGAAAATGGCATGGCAGCTCTGTTCAAGTCCAATACGCAGAATGCACAGGCTGTCACCGAGAGCGTGAACAAGAAGATCTCCCTCAAGATGATGACCCTGAACAACTCCCGCCAGAAGATCAACGACTGCCTGGGCAACCCGGTGGAGATCGGCATCGCGGTCATCTGGCGCGTGACCGATACCGCAAAGGCTGTGTTCAATGTGGACAACTACAAGGAATACCTTTCCCTGCAGTGCGACAGTGCCCTGCGCAATGTGGTGCGCATTTACCCTTACGATGTGGCCCCCAATGTGGACACCACCGGCGACGGCGTGGCCGATGAAGGCAGCCTGCGCGGCTCCTCTGAGATCGTGGCAAAGCGCATTCAGGATGAGATCCAGAAAAAGGTGGCAGATGCCGGCATCGAGATCGTGGAAGCCCGCATCACCTATCTGGCCTATGCACCGGAGATCGCAGCTGTGATGCTTCAGCGCCAGCAGGCCAGCGCCATTATCGATGCCCGCAAGATGATCGTGGACGGCGCTGTGGGCATGGTGGAAATGGCTCTGGACCGCCTGAACGAGAACAAGGTAGTGGATCTGGATGATGAGCGCAAGGCTGCCATGGTCTCCAACCTGCTGGTCGTCCTCTGCGGCAATCGTGACGCCCAGCCCATTGTGAACAGCGGGAGCCTGTACTGATGGCAGAACCCAAAAAACAGGTGCCCCTGCGTCTGAACGCGAAGCTCTACGATGCCCTTGCCGCGTGGGCAGAGGATGACTTCCGCTCGGTGAACGGGCAGATCGAGTATCTGCTCACTGAGTGTGTGCGCCAGCGCAAGAAAAACGGCAAATACATCTCCGACCAGATCGACGTACCACCTGAACTGGACCTTAAATAAAGAGAGAAAGCCCTCGGCGCAGAAAATGTGCCGGGGGCTTTTGCGGTATGTCCGCTGCAAAAATGGCTCTGTGCAAAAAAGAGTGAAAAAACAGTTGACAAATCCCACTTCAGATGATAAAATATACAGGCAGTCAGCGATGACTGAAAATTGAATCTGGGCGTGTTCCCGAGTGGCCAATGGGGACAGACTGTAAATCTGCTGCTTTTCAGCTTCGGTGGTTCGAATCCACCCGCGCCCACCAAGAAATAACACCTAGGAACGCGGGTTCTTGGGTGTTTTTCTTTTGCCAAAACCCACAGTTAAACTCACTTTTTCTTCGGGGCGTAGTCGTGCATCTCCGGGATGGCCCCACCAGCCACTGCCCACAGGTACAGGCTGGCAACGCTGCAATAGGGGCTGAAACGTCTGCGGTATTTTTCAAAGAGTTTTCGGTCGATTTTCCGGTGGTGGTAGAGCATCCGAAGCCCGCGCTGAATGGCAAGGTCGTCATAGCTGAATACATCGGGCCGCTGCATACAGAATAGCAGGATCATCTCCGCTGTCCAGACGCCAATACCCTTCAAGCTGCTCAGTTCCCGGATGGCGTCTTCGTCCGGTTTCTGCCAGATACCGTCCAAATCAAATTCGCCGCTCTGGATTTTTTTGGCAAAGTCGGTGATGTACTCCGCTTTGCGGAAGGTCATGCCCAGCTTTTGCAGCTGCGGTACACCGGCGGCAAGGATGTGTTCTGCATCCACAATGCCAAGCGTTTCCCGCATCCGCTGCCAGATGGTGGCCTGCGCTTTGGTGGAGATCTGCTGACCGATGATATGGTGTACCACCGAGGAAAACAGGTCGGTGTCCACTTCGCGCTGGATCGGCCCGATCTGCTGAATGGCTTCTCCCAGCCGCTTATCTTTCTGGCTCAAGTAGTCGGTTTCTTTGGCTGTGTACTGAAAATACATCCTGTATGCCTTTCATCCTAAGTTTTTACGATACGATGATTATATCATTTTGATTCGTTGGTAACAACCATTAGTTTCCAAGAAGAACTCCGCTATAACAATGTGAAACCGGAGAAGTCTGATCGCACTTGACAAAGGCGGGAAACTTCGCTAAAATAGTACCGAAAATTTACCGTTTTACAGGGGAGAGATACCATGTCAGAACTTCAGGATCAGATCCGGCAATATTGCAGCTATCTGCAGGAGTGGAATGCTTCTTATGAAGATTACGCCCGGAGTGTGGGGCTGTCCTATACCAGCCTTTCGATCCTGAGCGCACTTTATGACATGGAGAACTGTACCCAGAAAATGCTGTGTGAAAGATGTTTTCTGCCCAAGCAGACCGTCAACACCACCATTACTTCTTTTTATAAAAATGGCTGGGTCCGGCTGGAAGAACTGCCGGAAGACCGCCGGAACAAGACCATCCACTTTACTCCGGAAGGTCAGGCAGCTGCGGACAAGATCCTGTGGCGTGTCCGGGAAAGTGAGCGGAGATCGATGGGGGCACTGAGCGAATCCGAACGGCTGGTGCTGCTGAGTGTGACCAAACGCTATGTTACAGGCTGCAAAGATGCCATGAAGGGACTGTGAACCAGTCTCTTTTTTATGGATAGATAGTCCGAAAATTAAATCGTCTTCAAATTATATCAAAGGAGAACTGTTTTGAACGAAAGAACCAAGCTGAACCACGAGATCGAGGTGCGGTGGCTGCTGCTGTTTGCGCTGCCCACCATTGCATCCAGCATTTTCTCAAACCTGTATACGACTGTGGATGGTGTGTTTGTGGCCCGGTGGGTCAATACGGATGCGCTGTCCGCCATCAATATCACGCTGCCCATGACCTATCTGGCGTCTGCACTGGGCATGATGTTCGGCAGCGGCGGCAATGCCCTGATCGCCCGCAAAATTGGCGAGGGCAAGGAGCAGGAAGCACGTCAGGATTTCTCTCTGCTGATGACGGTTGCATTTATCTTCAGCGTTGTGCTGGCAGCGCTGTGTTTTGTCTTCCTTGATCCGCTCTGCCGCATCCTTGGCTCGGACGAAGCACTGCTCGTCTACTGCCGCCAGTACATGATCCCCGTGCTGATCTCCATTCCCTTTGCCGTGTTCAGCATGGTATTCCAGCTCAGCTTCATCACGGTGGGCAAGGCCGGGCTGGGTGCAGCCCTTTCTGTGCTGGCCGGTGTACTGAACATCGTTTTGGACTGGCTGTTCATGGGCGTGTTCGGCTGGGGACTGGCCGGTGCGGCCATTGCCACCAGCATCGGCCATGCGGTGCCGTCGGTGATAGGCACCATCCTGTTCTGTATTGACCGTAAGCAGCTGCTCTATGTTGTCCGTCCCAAGTGGCGGCTGCGCACCATCACCGACAGCTGCATCAATGGCTCCTCGGAGATGGTCAGCGTACTGGCCTTTTCGGTCATTACTATGCTGTTCAACAACATCCTGATGAACATTGCCGGTTCGGACGGCGTGGCGTCCCTGAGCATTATCTGGTACGCCCAGGGTCTGTTCGGCGGCTTGTTCCGCGGCTATGTCAACGGTATTTCCTCGGTGGTCAGCTACAACTTTGGCCGTGGCGATAAGGCGCGGCTGGGCAAGCTGTTCTCCATCAGCGTCCGGACGCTGGCCATTACAGCCCTCATTGTCACCGCTGCCAGCTACATTTTTGGCGGTGCAGTCGTGTCCATCTTCTCCGGCACCAATGAAGTGGTCTACCGGGAGGCACTCAACGGCTTCCACATCGTAGCGGTCAGCTTTATCCTGCTGGCATTCAACGTGTTTGCCTCTGGCTGGTTCACTGCGCTGAACGATGGCCGCACCTCGGCCGTTCTCTCGTTCACCCGCACCATCGTGTTCATGGTGGTGCCTGTCCTCATTCTGCCCCGGCTGCTGGGCATCAACGGTGTGTGGCTGTCGCTGGCGGCAGGCGAGGGCATGAGCATGATCATGGCGGTATATTATTTCCGCAAGTTCCGGGGCGTGTGGCACAGCGCCTGAAAATGCTGTCTGCTGCACTGCGGCACCAGCGGAAGGTGCCGGGCGGGAGGAATGGAATCGTTCCGGCATTTATGGTATAATGGGTGCAACGAAACGAACCGGAGGACACTACCATGGCTGAAACGAACCAGACCCGGCGGGAGGAAGAATTGGCCCGCCGCGAAGCTCTGCTGGCCCAGCGGGAAGCCCAGCTGGAAAAGGAACAGGCTGACTTTGCCGCTGCAAAAGCCCGGAGCGAGGAGGGCCAGAAGACCTTTCTGAACAACAACGACCCCAATTTTGTGAACCCGAAGGAAAAGATCTACGATAAGTTTCCCCTCACCGTCCACCAGCTGGACATCATCATTGGCATTTTATTTGCGCTGATCATCCTGTTTTTGGTGCTGGGCATGACGCACACCAGTTTCTTTGGGCTGTTTGGCGGCTAAGATGCTGCAAAAGTGATTGCATTTCACCTTCTGGATGCGTATAATTGTTCACAGCGCCTGTCATTGCGGACGGGCCTTTGAATTTTGTAAGAAACAGAGGGTTTGAGATTGATCGTTACTTTGGATATGTATCAGACACTGGCCATGGCGGTGCTGGTGCTGATGCTGGGCAAGTTCCTGCGCAGCCGGGTGCAGGTGCTGGAAAAATTCTGTATCCCGGCCCCCGTGATCGGCGGTGTACTGTTTGCCATTTTTACCTGTGTGTGCTATGTGACCGGCCTTGCAGAGTTTGCCTTTGACGATGTTCTGAAGGAAGTGTGCATGGTGTTCTTCTTCACATCGGTAGGCTTTCAGGCCAACCTGAAGGTACTGAAAAGCGGCGGAAAGGGCATGGTCATCTTTCTGGCGCTGGTCGTTGTACTGATCACGAGCCAGAACTTTCTGGCTGTGGGGCTGGCAAAGCTGCTGGGGGTGGATGCTCTGGTGGGACTGTGTACCGGCTCCATTCCCATGGTGGGTGGCCACGGCACCGCCGGTGCCTTTGGCCCGGTGCTGGAGGGCTTTGGCATCACCGGAGCCACCACGCTCTGCACGGCGGCAGCTACTTATGGCCTGATCGCAGGCAGCGTGATGGGCGGGCCCATTGGCAAGATGCTCATTGAGCGGCACGACCTGCTCAAGACCGTTGTGCCGGAGGACGACAGCCTGCTGGTGGAGGAGGAGATCAAGCACGAGCGCCACACCAGTATGTACCCGGCTGCGGTGTTCCAGCTTATCATTGCCATTGGTCTGGGCACCCTGGTGTCCCGGCTGCTGAGCCTGACCGGAATGACCTTTCCCATCTACATCGGAGCCATGCTTTCCGCTGCGGTGATCCGCAATGTGGGGGAGTATGGCGGCGGCTATACCGTCCACATGGGCGAGATCAACGACATCGGCGGCATCAGCCTTTCGCTGTTCCTGGGCATGGCCATGATCACCCTGAAGCTCTGGCAGCTGGCGGATCTGGCCGGGCCGCTGATCGTTCTGCTGGCGGGCCAGACCCTGCTGATGGCCCTGTATGCCCTGCTTGTGGTGTTCAACGTTATGGGCCGCGACTACGATGCAGCTGTGATCTGTGCGGGTATCTGCGGCTTTGGCATGGGTGCTACCCCCAACGCCATGGCCAATATGCAGGTGGTCTGTGAGAAGTATGCCCACTCGGTCAAAGCGTACCTCATCATCCCGCTGGTGGGCAGCCTGTTCGCGGACTTCCTGAACAGCCTTGTCATCACGCTGTTTGTGAATCTTGTCTGACGGAGGTAATTACTCATGCTGCATCATCATCTGAAAATGTGGCTCCAGCAGAAGCTGTGGCATAGGCCGGAACACCCGCATGAAGAAGAAACCGTGGCGGTGCCGGAAGTCCACACCGGCAAGGTGCATCATACCGAGGAAGCGGCACCGCATCATGAAACCATTCATTATGACAATGTGGCGATCCCGGAGGTCCATCTTCCGCACCAGCACAAATAAAACGAAAGCCCCGGCCAATGGCCGGGGCTTTCTGACTGCTGTGATCTTTACAGCAGCACGTACTTCAGGATGAACAGAATGGTCAGCACATACATCAGGGGGCTGATCTTCTTCTCCTTGGCCTTGCCGGTGATGACATTCAGCAGGGTCCAGGAGATGACACCGATAGCGATGCCTTCCGAGATGCTGTATGCAGTGGGCATCGCCAGAATGGTCAGGAAGGCGGGGATGCCCTCAGCAGGATCGTCGAACTCGATCTTCAGGGCAGAACCCATCATGTAGAAGCCCACGATGATCAGGGCCGGAGCGGTGGCAAAGCTGGGAATGGTCAGGAACAGGGGGCTGAACACAACTGCCAGCAGGAACAGCACACCGGTGGTCATGCTGGTCAGACCAGTACGGCCGCCCTCGGTCACGCCAGAAGCGCTCTCGACAAAGGTGGTGGTGGTGGAAGTGCCCAGCACAGCACCGGCGCAGGTGGCGATGGAGTCGGCCATCAGGGCGCCCTTGATGTTGGGCAGCTTGCCCTCCTCGTCCAGCATGTCGGCCTTGGAAGCCACGCCGATCAGGGTGCCCAGCGTGTCGAACAGGTCAACGAACAGGAAGGAGAACATCACGGCGAAGAAGTTCAGGATGCCAACGCCGGAGAAATCGGTCTTGAACACCTGGCCAAAGGTCTTGCCCAGAGCAGAGAAGTCAAAGCTGATGAAGCTGGTAGGGATCACGCTGTACATGCCGGCGTCGGGGTTGGGGATGTAGATGCCGGTCAGCTCGCAGAGAATGCCCAGCACCCAGGTGATCAGGATGCCGTACAGAATGCCGCCCTTGACCTTTTTGACCAGCAGGATGGCGGTGATCAGTACACCCAGCAGAGCCAGGATGGCGCCCACGCCGATGCTGTGGAAGGTCTCGCCCTTGAAGTGCTGGTAGGTGACGAGGGTGGAGTCGCTGTTGACGATCAGCTTTGCATTCTGCAGGCCGACAAAGGCAACGAACAGGCCGATGCCCACGCTGACAGCACTTTTCAGGGTCATGGGGATGGCGTTGAAGATGGCCTCACGCACATTGGTCAGGCTCAGCACGATGAAGATGATGCCCTCTACAAAGACGGCCATCAGGGCCAGCTGCCAGCTGTAACCCATGGTCAGGACGACCGTGTAGGCAAAATAGGCGTTCAGGCCCATGCCGGGAGCCAGTGCAAAGGGGTAGTTGGCCAGCAGAGCCATCAGGGCCGTGCCGATGAAGGATGCCAGCGAGGTGGCGATCAGGACCGCATTGGCGTCCATGCCCGAAGCGGACAGGATGCTGGGGTTGACCGCAAGGATGTAGGCCATGGTCATGAAGGTGGTAACACCTGCCATGAGTTCAGTCTTGACATCGGTGTGGTTTTCTTTCAGGTGAAAGATTTTTTCTAACATGAAAGGTTCCTCCTGTGATGTGATGAAAAAATCCGCCGTGTGGGAATCCGGGCGGAAAGAACAGTTCTCATTGTAGCAGAATCGGTTTCACCTGTCCATGGTCGAAACACAGAAAATTCACGAAAAGTTCAAATTTTCTTGTATGGGTATGACTTATCTTGCCCGGTTTTGGCGTTTTATGGTAAAAAAGACCCTCTCAGCAAGCTGCCGAGAGGGTCTTTTTTGTGATTTACTTCAGCACCGCACCCAGATTTGCACTGGTGACCATGCGGGCATAGCGGCTCAGCCAGCCGGTCTTGATGTTGGGCTCGGGAGCGACGTACTTTGCCTTGCGTTCGGCCAGCACCTCATCGCTGACTTCCAGCGTGATCTTTGCATTGGGGATATCGATGTTGATGATATCGCCCTCCTCGATCAGGCCGATGGGGCCGCCGGAAGCAGCCTCGGGGCTCACATGGCCGATGGCAGCCCCGCGGGAAGCACCGGAGAAGCGGCCGTCGGTGATCAGGGCCACGGTCTTGTCCAGCTTCATGCCGGCCAGAGCCGAGGTGGGGTTGAGCATCTCGCGCATGCCGGGGCCGCCCTTGGGGCCTTCGTAGCGGATGACCACCACATCGCCCGGGACGATCTGGCCCGCGTAGATGGCGGCAATGGCGGTTTCCTCACTGTTGAAGACGCGGGCCGGGCCGGAATGCTGCTGCATCTCGGGAGCCACAGCGCTGCGCTTGACCACGCAGCCGTCCGGAGCAATGTTGCCCCACAGGATCTGCAGGCCGCCGGTGGGGGAGTAGGGGTTCTCGATGGGGCGGATGGCCTTATCGTTGAGGATGTGGGCGCCTTTGATGTTCTCACCCAGCGTCTTGCCGGTAACGGTGGGAACATTCAGATCCAGCAGGCCTTTCTTGGCCAGCTCGGCCTGCACGGCGGGGATGCCGCCTGCGGCATAGAGGTCCGGCATATGAGTGGGGCCTGCCGGTGCCAGATGACACAGGTTCGGGGTCTTGGCGCTGATCTCGTTGAACAGCTTCAGGTCGATGGGCACACCGGCCTCATAGGCAATGGCCAGCAGGTGCAGCACGGTGTTGGTGGAGCAGCCCAGAGCCATATCGCAGGTCAGAGCGTTGCGGATGGAGCGCTCGTTGATGATCTGGCGGGCGGTGATGCCTTTCTTCACCATGTCCATCACAGCCATACCGGCGTGCTTTGCCAGCTGCAGGCGCTTGGAGTAGACGGCGGGAATGGTGCCGTTGCCGGGCAGGGCAATGCCAATGGCCTCGCACAGGCAGTTCATGCTGTTGGCGGTGTACATGCCGGAGCAGCTGCCGCAGCTGGGGCAGCAGTTGCAGGTGCAGTCTTCCAGCTGTTCGTCGGTGATCATACCGGCCTTGTAGGCGCCCACGGCCTCAAACATCTTGGAAAGGCTGACTTCCTCGCCGCCATAGGTACCGGCCAGCATGGGGCCGCCGGAGCAGACCACGGCGGGCACATCCATGCGCACAGCGGCCATCACCATGCCGGGCACGATCTTGTCGCAGTTGGGCACCAGCACCAGACCGTCCAGCTGGTGTGCCATCAGCATGGTCTCCACGCTGTCGCAGATCAGCTCACGGGAAGCCAGGCTGTATTTCATGCCCACATGGCCCATGGCAATGCCGTCGCACACGCCAATGGCGGGAATCAGGATGGGGGTGCCGCCTGCCATTTGGACGCCTGCCTTTACGGCGTCAGCAATCTTGTCCAGATTCATGTGGCCGGGCACGATCTCGCTGTAAGCGCTCACCACGCCGATCAGCGGGCGGTCCAGCTCCTCGGGGGTGTAGCCCAGTGCGTAAAACAGGCTGCGGTTGGGCGCGCGCTCCGAGCCCTTGGTCACGTTGTCGCTTCTCATAACAATACCCTCTCTTTTGATACAAAAGTGCCAGCGAGGCAGGAATGCCGCGCTGGCACGGTAAAAATCGGATCTTACTTCTTCAGCCAGCTCATCATGCTGCGCAGCTCTGCGCCGACCTTCTCGATGGGCAGCTCAGCTTCCATGCGGCGCTTTGCCAGGAAGTGGACCTTGCGGCCGCCGTTGGGGCTCATCTCGGTCAGGAACTCGGAGGCGAAGGTGCCGTCCTGGATCTCGGTCAGGACTTTCTTCATCTCCTTGCGGGTCTCAGCGGTGATCAAGCGCTTGCCGGTGCGGTAGTCGCCGTACTCAGCGGTGTTGGAGATGGAGTAACGCATCTTGGAGAAGCCGCCCTCGTTGATCAGGTCAACGATCAGCTTCATCTCGTGGCAGGTCTCAAAGTAAGCCATCTCGGGCTCGTAGCCAGCCTCCACCAGCGTATCGAAGCCAGCGTGGATCAGCTCGGAAACGCCGCCGCACAGCACGGCCTGCTCGCCGAACAGGTCGGTCTCGGTCTCCTCCTTGAAGGTGGTCTGCAGGATGCCTGCACGGCCTGCGCCGATGCCGGAAGCATAAGCCAGAGCGATGTCCTTGGCCTTGCCGGTGTAATCCTGCTCCACGCAGATCAGAGAGGGGCAGCCCTCGCCCTCGGTGTACAGGCGGCGGACGATGTGGCCGGGGCCCTTGGGAGCGATCATGATGACGTCCACGTTCTTGGGAGCGGTGATGGTCTTGAAGTGGATGTTGAAGCCGTGTGCAAAAGCCAGAGCCTTGCCCTCGGTCATGTAGGGAGCGACCTGCTTGTTGTAGATGTCGGCGCACAGCTCATCGGGAACCAGCATCATGACCACATCGCCGGCCTTGGCAGCTTCTTCCACTTCCATGACCTTGAAGTTCTCGTGGGTGGCTGCAAACTCAGAAGCCTTTGCCCAGTGTGCGGAACCCTTGCGCAGGCCGACAACAACGTTGACGCCGCTCTCGGCCAGGTTCTCGGAATGGGCGTGGCCCTGGCTGCCGAAGCCGATGACAGCGACGGTCTTGCCGTCCAGCACGCCGAGGTTGCAGTCGGAATCGTAGTATTTCTTGATCGCCATGGTAGTAGTCTCCTTTTACTCTTTCCTGATTTTATAATGATAAGCTTAAAACTTATTTCGGACAATGGGTTCCGGGCAGGGGAAGCTGCGCGCTGCGCACTTCCTGCGGGGGCTTTTGCATATGCTGGTGCATTCCGCCGCGTTCCAGGGCGGTAACGCCGGTGCGGCACTGTTCCAGAATGGTGTAACCCTCAAACATTTTAAGGAAGGCATCGATCTTTTCCGGTTTGCCGATCAGCTCAAACACCATGCTGTCGGGGGAAAGGTCGATGATCTTTGCTTTGTAAATGCTGGCCACTTCCCGCAGCTCGGTGCGGTTGTGGACATCGGCAGAAACCTTGAGCAGCAGCAGCTCCCGCTCCAGCGCGTTCTCGTGGTCCAGCACAAAGACCTGCCGGGTCACTTCCAGGCGCTCGGTCTGAAGGATGAGCTGGCTCAGGGCTTTTTCGTCGCTGGTAATGGTCACGGTGATGCGGCTGACCGCCGGATCGTTGGTGGCGGAAACCGTCAGGCTGTCAATGTTGAAGCCGCGGCGGCAGAACAGGTTGGACACCCGGGCCAGAACACCGCTCTGGTTGTCCACCAGCAGACTGATGACTCTGCGTTTGGATTCCATGGGGCGTTCCTCCTTATTCCATGATGATATCGTTGATGTCGCCGCCGCCGGGGATCATGGGCAGGACCTTTTCGTCCTTGTCAATGATGCACTCGATCCAGGTGGGGCCCTTCTGCTTCAGGGCGTCGGCAAAGGCGGCCTGGAACTCGGGCAGATTCTTGCAGCGGTAGCCTTTCAGACCAAAGCCGTCGGCCAGCTTGACAAAATCGGTATGGCGGTGGGGATCGGTCTGGGAGTAGCGCTTTTCATAGAATGCGGTCTGCCACTGCCGTACCATGCCCAGCACGGAGTTGTTGAAGATGACCGTGATGATGGGCAGCTCGTAGCTCACGGCGGTGCAGGCTTCGTTGAGGTTCATGTGGAAGGAACCGTCGCCGGTGAACATGACCACCCGCTGGTCACGGCCCAGCGCCATCTGGGCGCCAATGGCGGCACCGTAGCCAAAGCCCATGGTGCCCAGGCCGCCGCTGGTGATAAAGCCGCGGCTCTTGGTGTGGCGGATGTACTGGGCGGCCCACATCTGGTGCTGGCCCACATCGGTCACATACACGGCCTCAGGGCCGCACTGGCTGCACACCTCGCCAATGACCTGATGAGGCATCAGGCGGGTGGGGTCGGAGACGGGGTGATAATCCTGCGCCTGCCACTCGTGGATCATCTTGATCCAGTCGGGGTGCTTCGTTTCCTCGATCAGGGGGAGCATCCCGCGCAGCACATAGGCGGCATCGCCCACAATGGACAGGTCCACATCCACATTCTTGCCCAGCTCACTGGGGTCGATGTCGATCTGGATAATGGTGGCGTTCTTGGCAAAGGTCTTGGGGTTCAGGGCCACACGGTCCGAGAAGCGGGTGCCCAGCGCGATCAGGACATCGCAGTCGGCCACCGCCCGGTTGGAGGTGTAGCAGCCGTGCATTCCGATCATGCCAATGTTCATCGGGTCGCCGTAGGGCACGACACCGGCTGCCATCAGGGTGTAGGTGGCGGGGATCTCTGCCTTGTGGATCAGATCCCGCAGCGGCTGGCAGGAAGCAGCGCTGCGGACACCGCCGCCAAAATAGACCAGCGGACGCTTGGCCGCATTGATGATGTCGGCGGCCCACTTGACCTGCTGCTCGTTATAGGTGGTCACGGTGCGGATCTTTTCCGGCTGCTTGGGGGTGAACTCGCAGACAGCGGCGGTCACATCCTTGGGAATGTCCACCAGAACGGGGCCCTTGCGGCCGCTCTGGGCAATGCGGAAGGCTGCCCGCATGGTATCGGCCAGTTCTTCCACCTTGCGCACCGTGAAGTTGTGCTTGGTGATGGGCATCGTAATGCCCTCGATGTAAGCTTCCTGGAAGCTGTCCTTGCCCAGACCCGGGGTGGCAACGTTGCCGGTAAAGGCGACCATGGGCACAGAGTCCATATACGCGGTGGCAATGCCGGTGACCAGATTGGTGGCACCCGGGCCGCTGGTGGCCAGAACCACGCCGGTACGGCCGGTCGCACGGGCATAGCCGTCGGCCGCGTGGGAAGCGCCCTGTTCGTGGGCGGTCAGCACATGGGTGATGCGGTCGCTGTTCTTGTACAGCTCATCGTACAGGTTCAGCACGGCACCGCCGGGGTAGCCAAAGATCGTGTCCACGCCCTGCTCACAGAGGACCTCGACAAAAATCTGAGAACCATTTAACTGCATGGTAAGTTGCTCCTGTTCCTTTTCCTGTTCCACACTTTTGGAAAATTCCCTCAGACACGTCGCTTTTCGTGTCGCATACTCAATTTTGAACGTTGGGTTAATTATACTATAAATCGGGCCTTTGTCCAGCGACGATTTGTAAAGTGAATCAGCCGAAAGATGAAGATAATTAAACACACCCTTGAAGATGGCCTTACCGGAGTGTATAATCAGTTCTAGCCCGCTTACAAAAGAGCAAGAGCTGCTATTGGGCGGTTTGATGGGACGTTTTATTGGTCTGCCAATGGCTCTCCCTTTGGGAAAGCTGGCAATGCGGAGCATTGACTGAGAGGGCAGGACCGTGAAAGAAAGAGGATACCCTTATGAAGCTGTATGAATGGAACGCCCGGCTCCACGGGCTTGTGGTCTTCCGTGCCCTGCTGGGCGACCCTGTGGTGGGCAGGCTGGCAGAGCTGACGGATCTTTTGGAGAAGGAAAGCAGCAGCAATGGAATGGGCGCGGTGTGCGACGCTGTGGCCGCGTTTGAGGCAGAGCTGTTTGCCCACACCACCAACCTGGGCGATTATCTTTCCAATGCGGTGCTGGAAACGGAGACCGTCTGTGTGCGGCAGGCCGCGGCCGGGCAGCGCTCGCCGGTGCTGGAAGCAGCACTGAACGGGGAATTGGCCTTTTTGCAGCAGCTCTGCGGCCTGACGCTGGACGAGCTGTTCCAGCTCACCTATTCCGATCCCGGCAGGCTCCGGATGCTGGCGTTCCTGCCCCGGTGGGAGACGAAGGACATTGACCTTGCCGCCGCCTATGAAAAGCGGATGCGGGAAGCTGGCAAAAAGGGCTATGGCATGTTTGCCAAGCACCATGTGTTCACGGTGGAAAACGGCCAGCTTGTGCCGGTGAAGTATCCCGACCCTCAGAAGCTGAGCGAGCTGCCGGGCTACGAGAAAGAGCGGGAAAAGGTGCTGGCCAACACCCGCGCCCTGCTGGCCGGGAGCCCGGCCAACAATGTGCTGCTCTACGGCGATGCAGGCACCGGCAAGTCCAGCACGGTCAAGGCCATTGCCAACGAGTATGCCGCCGACGGTCTGCGGCTGGTGGAAGTCAAGAAGAACCAGCTCTACCAGATCCCTGACCTGATGGACAAGCTGGCGGCCAATCCTCTCAAGTTCATCCTGTTCATCGATGACCTGAGCTTTTCTTCCAACGACGACAATTTTGCGGCCCTGAAAGCCATTCTGGAGGGCAGCGTGGGCGGCCGGGCGCGGAACATTGCAGTCTACGCCACATCCAACCGCCGCCACCTCATCAAGGAGACCCTGACCGACCGCACCGGCGACGACATCCACGAAGCCGACACCCGGCAGGAGCTGATGAGCCTTTCGGCCCGGTTCGGCCTTACCGTTACCTTCCAGCGGCCGGAAAAGGCCCGGTTCGAGGCCATTCTGGCAGAGCTGGCAAAGCAGCACCAGATCGAGATGCCCATGGACCAGCTGCTGGTCAAGGCCGAGGCCTTTGCCATCCGCGCCGGAGGCCGCAGCCCCCGCGTGGCCAAGCAGTTCATCGAGCAGTGCGAGAGCGGCGTGCAGAAGTAAAAACGAAAAAATGGCTCCGGAGATCCGGAGCCATTTTTGTATGCCTTGGGTTTTAGACTCTTTCTGCCACCAGCTGGAAGCCCTCTTTGGTGAGTTCCTGCCGGATCTGTTCGATCTGGGCATGGTCGCGGGTCTCCAGTGCCAGCTTGAGGAAGCAGCTGGAAATGGGCATGTTGGGGTCGGAGCCGTCGTGCAGCACGGACACCACGTTGCTGCCGCAGCGGGAGACGATGGCGGCTACCTTTTCCAGCTGGCCGGGCTTGTCTTCCAGTGCGATGGTCAGGTTGGCCTTGCGGCCGCTCATGACCAAGCCGCGGGTGATGACGCGGTTGAGGATGTTCACATCGATGTTGCCGCCCGAGACAAGGCAGACCACCTTTTTGCCCTCGATGGGCAGTTTGTGGAACAGGGCTGCGGCCACGGGCACGGCACCGG
This sequence comes from bacterium, assembly GCA_963612415.1. Classification (GTDB taxonomy): domain Bacteria; phylum Bacillota; class Clostridia; order Oscillospirales; family Ruminococcaceae; genus Faecalibacterium. The sequence goes on from CAVDVT010000004.1 coordinate 15,619, forward strand.
CACCCTCGGCCACCAGCTTCTGGTTCTCCATCAGCGAGAGGATGGCGGCGGCGGTCTCGTCCTCGGTCACGGTCACAATGTCGTCCACATATTCCTCGCAGAGCTTGTAAGTCAGCTCGCCGGGGGTCTTGACCTGAATGCCGTCCGCAAAGGTGGAGGCGGCGCTCAGGGTCTGGTACTTGTGTTCGTGCAGGCTGCGGTACATGCTGGGGGCACCCTCGGCCTGTACACCGTAGACCTTGACTTCCGGCTTCAGGCTCTTGATGGCAAAGGCCACGCCGGAGATCAGGCCGCCGCCGCCCACGGGCACGATGACCGCATCCAGATCGGGCAGCTGGTCCAGGATCTCCAGACCAATGGTGCCCTGACCGGCGATGACCTGTTCATCGTCGTAGGGGTGGATAAAGGTCATGCCGGTTTCTTCCTGCAGCTCCACGGCCTTGTCGTGGGCGTCGTCGTAGGTGCCGGGCACCAGGCAGACCTCTGCGCCCAGGCTCTTGGTGTTTTCCACCTTCATGATGGGGGCGCCGTCCGGCATGCAGACGATGCTCTTGATGCCCCGGCGGGTGGCGGCCAGTGCCACGCCCTGTGCATGGTTGCCGGCGGAGCAGTCGATCACGCCCTTTTCGCTCTCCTCTTTGGAGAGTTGGCTGATCTTATAGTAAGCGCCGCGCACTTTGAAGCTGCCGGTTACCTGCAGATTTTCGGTTTTGAGGTAGATGTGGCAGTCCTTGGAGAGCTTGGGTGCTTCAATGAGGTCGGTCTTGCGGGCAACGTCCTTGAGGACGAAGGCGGCGTGGTAGATCTTATCCAGAGTCAACATAATTTTCTTCCCATCCTGTTTCCTTTTCTTAAAACGTGTTGTCCTAAAGTATAGGATACTAAAATTATTTTGTCAAATGAGCATATTTCAACATTCTTCCCGCTTGGTTGACGCCCAATGGTTACGTCCGGGTAACTAGGTTACGTCAAAGTGCGTACTTTACAGAATGGTCCCGGGCCGGTATGATAGACTCACCGGAAGCGAAACACCGCTTCCCAAAGCAACAACCCTATGACCCATTTCGGAGGAAACCAATTATGGAAAAGATCGTCGCATTTCTGAACGCAAACCCTGTGCAGTATCTGGCCACCGTTGGCCGTGACGGCAAGGCCAAGTGCCGCCCCTTTATGTTTGCCGGGGAGATGGAGGGCAAGCTGTGGTTCTGCACCAACAATACCAAAGAGGTCTATAAGGATATGCAGGCCAACCCGGAGGTGGAGATCAGCGTCTCCAGCCCGGAGTATGCCTGGATCCGCCTGCACGGCAAGGCTGTGTTTGAAAACAACATGGCTGCCAAGGAAATGTGCATTGCCAACCCCATCGTCAAGAGCCAGTATGGTGAGGCCGCTAACCCCATCTTTGAGGTGTTCTATCTGGAAGATCCCCACGGTGTGATCGCGGACTTCTCCGGCAACCCGCCGTATCAGTTCTGACCTCTGCTATCATGTTTATGAGGTGATATCTATGAACCAGAGTGAACGCCGCCAATTCCTCATCCGGGAACTGCTGGCAGAGGAGCCGGAATACCGGGAGATGGCCGTTCCGGCAGACGCAGCAGGGCAGAAGCAGCTGCTGCGGGCGCTGATGAATGTCCGCCCGCCCCGGGCGGTGCCCCGGCGGTTCCTGGAAGTGCAGGATGCCTACCTGCAGGAAGAAACAGCCCGCCGGGGCGTGGTGGAACTTTCCACTTTACAGCCCGCCATGGTGGAAAACGGTGCGGCCCTCTATCTCTGGCAGGGGGATATCACCCGGCTGGCCTGCGATGCCATCGTCAATGCGGCCAACAGCGGGATGACCGGCTGCTATGTGCCCAACCATACCTGCATCGACAACTGCATCCACACCTTTGCCGGGATGCAGCTGCGGCAGGAGTGTGCCCGCCTGATGGCGGCGCAGGGCCATGAGGAACCCACCGGGCAGGCAAAACTTACCCCCGCCTACAATCTGCCCTGCCAATATGTGCTGCACACGGTGGGGCCCATCGTGTCCGGGCGGCTGACGGAGACTGCCTGCGCCCAGCTTGCCGACTGTTACCGGGCCTGCCTGACCCTTGCCGCAGAGCATGGGCTGGAGAGCGTGGCCTTCTGCTGCATTTCCACCGGCGTGTTCGGCTTCCCGAATGACCGTGCGGCCGAAATTGCAGTGCAGACGGTACGGGATTTTATTCAGACAGAGACCAGCGTGAAAAAGGTGATCTTCAATGTTTTCAAGGATCTGGACAAGGAACTCTACACAAAGCTCCTTACAAATTGAAAAGCTGAAACAGGCTCTGGCGGATGCAGATGCCGTCATCCTCGGGGCGGGGGCCGGGCTCTCCACGGCGGCAGGCTTTGTCTATGCCGGGGAACGCTTTGACAAATACTTTTACGATTTTGCGTCAAAGTATGGCTTTGCCGATATGTACTCCGGCGGCTTCTACCCCTATGAAACGCTGGAAGAACACTGGGCTTACTGGAGCCGGTATATCTACATCAACCGTTATCAGGACGCCCCGAAGCCAACTTACCGGAACCTTTTGCAGCTGGTAAAGGACAAAGATCATTTTGTGCTGACCACCAATGTGGACCACTGCTTTCAGAAAGCGGGCTTTGACAAAAAGCGGCTGTTCTACACCCAGGGGGACTATGGCCTGTTCCAGTGCAGTGAGCCCTGCTGCGGGGAGACGTTCGACAATGAAGAAATCGTCCGGCAGATGGTCGAAGCGCAGGGCTGGCAAATCGGAGCGGACGGCAGCCTGAAAGAGCCAGTCGGCCCGCTGAAGATGCAGGTGCCGCCGGAGCTTGTGCCCCGCTGCCCCCACTGCGGCAAGCCGCTGACCATGAATCTGCGGGCAGACGATACCTTTGTGGAGGACGAGGGCTGGCACACTGCCGCTGAACGGTACAGTGCGTTTTTGCGCCGCCACAGCGGGCAGAAGGTCCTGTTTCTGGAGCTGGGCGTGGGCTATAACACCCCGGTCATCATCAAATATCCCTTCTGGCGGATGACGGCCCAGTGGCCCGACGCACAGTATGCCTGCATCGGTCTGGACGATCTGCGGGTCCCCCCTGAGATCTCGAAAAAAAGCATCTGCATCCGGGAAGATGCAGATGCGGTGATCCAAAGCTTGCTCTGATCCAGCCCTCTCAGGCGCTTTGCACCAGCTCGCCCAAAGGGAGAGCCAGCCCATCTGCTGCTCAGCCGGCTGAAAACCTGCAACAAAAAACTGCTGTACTTTTGTACAGCAGTTTTTTCGTTTCTCTAAAAGAAAAAGCTTACCCTTTCAGCGGTACAAAGCCCACCAGATCCTTCACGACTTCGCCGCCGATGATCAGACCGGCCACCGAGGGCACAAAGGCGTTGGAGCCGGGGACAGAGCGTCGGATGGTGCATTTGCGCTGGGTGCCCGGGGGGCAGATGCAGTGGTACTTGCAGCTGATGGAGTCGTCCTCAATGGGAGTCATGGCGGGCTCCTTGGAGTAAACGACTTTCAGGTGCTTGATCTTCCGCTTGCGGCACTCGGTGCGCATCACCTTGGCCAGCGGGCAGACGGAAGTTTTATAGATGTCCGTGACCTCAAAGCGGGTGGGGTCCATCTTGTTGCCCGCACCCATGGCGCAGATGATGGGGGTGCCGGCCTCCTTGGCCTTGACCACCAGCGCGATCTTGCCGGTCACAGTGTCAATGGCGTCCACCACGTAGTCGTACTGGGTGAAATCGAACTGATCCTGGGTCTCCGGGGTGAAAAAGGTCTTGTAGGTGGTCACCTTGATGTTGGGGTCGATCTCGTGGATGCGCTGCTCGGCCACATCCACCTTATACTGGCCCACCGTCTTGCGGGTGGCCACGATCTGACGGTTCAGGTTGGTCAGGCAGATCTTATCGTCGTCGATCAGATCCAGTGCGCCCACGCCGCTGCGGGCCAGCGCCTCCACGGTGTAGCCGCCCACACCGCCAATGCCAAACACGGCCACACGGGAATTGTGCAGCTTTTCCATGGCTTCCTTGCCCAGCAGCAGCTGGGTGCGGGAATATTGATCCTGCATAGTTTGTCTCTCCTTGCTCCTCTAAACGCCTTCCCCTCGAGGGGAAGCTATTCAACGTTCTACCGTAACAATGGTGCCGCCGCCCAGCACAACGTCGCCCTGATACAGCACCACGGCCTGGCCGGGGGTGGGGGCGCGCTGG
>CAVDVT010000005.1:0-17894 GCA_963612415.1 bacterium
GAACTGGTGGGTGGCATTGGGGAACAGGATGTTGGCGGTCTCCACGGCCCGCTGCAAAGGCGAGGAGAACACGGTGTCCACCTGCGGGTACTCGAACCGTTCCTTCAGGTCGTTCAGCTGGGCACGGCCCTCGTCACACAGGGGAATATCGGTGCCGCTGCCAATGTACAGTCCCTGCAGGTTGCCAGCCGTCATGCCATGGCGGATGAGATGGAGTTTGAACGTTTTCATGGGTAAAAACACCTCTATTTGGCAAAGAATCGATCTTTGCGGTAAAATTCTGCGCCCGGGAGGCTTTTGGGGCCAGCGTGGGCGCCACTAAATATGCGCTGATTACCTCTAGTTTAGCATAGATATGGTATCCGGAGCAAGTCTTTTGACAAAAATGACGAAAATCGACGAGAAATCTCGTCACTTTTCTTGCTTTACATTCGGTTTTCCGTTGTGTATAATCAACGTGTTGTAAACCAAAAATCAGAGAAGTTCAATTTTCCGTCACTGAGGAGTCCACGATCATGGAATTCAATCGTATCATCAAGCTGCTGCGCAAGGAGCGCGGCATCACCCAGAAGCAGGCTGCGGAAGACCTTGGCGTTTCGCAGGCGCTGCTGTCCCACTACGAAAAAGGCATCCGCGAGTGCGGTCTGGACTTTGTGGTCCGGGTCGCGGATTACTATAATGTATCCTGCGATTACCTGCTGGGCCGCTCGGCAGAGCGCAACGGCATGATGCTGACGGCCGACGAGCTGCCCAACCCCGATAAGATGAAGGACAATGTCTACCACGGCAGCGTCCTGCCCACCATGAACAAAAAGCTGATCTCCAACAGCCTGAATGTGCTGTATGCCAAGATCGCAGAGTGCCACAGCAAGGCCCTGACCACTGAGGTCAGCACCTACCTGATGATGGCGGTGGCCAAGATGTTCCGCCTGCTCTACTCGGCCGAGCCCCACAACGCCCAGAGTCTGTTCAGTGTGGAGGCCCGCCGCTGGCCCGGCTATTCGGACGCTGTGATGCGGATGAGCGAGAGCAATGTAGAGGCGCTGCTTTCCGGCGAGGATCTGAACGGCGCCGAGGGCGTCAAGGACCCGGCCTGCCTTGCCATGACCACCGAGAGCCTGACCCGCGAATACCCGCTGTATACCCCCAGCCTGCTCAACCTTGTCAAGACCAGCGAGACCCATGTGCGTGGGCTGGACCCGCAGCAGTGAGTTCCCGTGTGAAACTCCTGTTAATTCTTGGCGGTTTCCCTTGCATTTGGCGGGGAAAGATGTTATAAACGAAAGAGAAGAAAAAGATTTTTGCCAATGATTAAGGAGGCAAGCTTTATGTCGAACAAGATTTCCCGCCGCACCTTCCTCAAGGTCTCCGGTGCGTCTGCCGCTGCTGTGGGTGTCGCTGCCATTCTGGGCGGCTGCCAGACCAACGGCAGCAGTGATTCCATTGAAGTCAAGGTGGGCGACAAGATCAGCAACTGGAACAATCTGGCGGTTCAGCTGACCAGTGTGTTCACGCTGGCCAAGGCCCCCGATGCAGAAGGCTATAACTATGTTGCCATGCTGATCATGGCAGCCAACCGTTCCAGCAGCACCAACTTTGAGATCGGTGCCCCCAACATCGTGGAGATCGGCGAGACCTATCCTCTGGACTCGGAGGAGCAGACCGCAGTAAACCTTGCCCCCTACTTCCATGCACTGTCTGCCTCTACCCCGGACTTTGCCTTCTCCTGCGACGGTCAGCCTGCTGAGGGCGGCGCTTACGTCCAGCTGTACGACAGCGCGACCCAGACCCGCACCACCACGTCTTCCATCCCGGCACAGGGCGCAGGCTATATCGAGCTGGTGTGCATGGTGCCGGAGAACTGGCAGCAGATCTCTGTGGCCTACACCCCGACCTTTGCCTCCGGCAAGACCCTCAACTTTACCATTTCTGCTTCGGATCTGACCAAAGTGCAGTGAAATGGGACGAAATTTCGTCTGATTTGAGAGGCTCTGCACAGAACTTTTTCACAAAACTTTTGTGAAAAGCATTGACATCTGCGCCGCTTTCGCCTATTGTATAGGCAAAGCCCCCTGGCATTATCTGCGTTTTTGTACATAAAGGAGGAACGATTATGTCGTTAGAATTTTCTCGCCGCTCTTTCCTGAAATATACCGCTGTTGCAGCTGTGGCTGTTGCCGGTGCCGGCATGTTCTCCGGCTGCGAAAAGACCGATACCAAGAACCTGTCCTGTGAGGGTGCCGGTTCCATCACCGTTCTGCAGACCACGGCCGAGCTGGGTACTTACAACAAGACCAGCAAGAAGTATGAGATGACCGCCATCAAGGCGGGCGACACCACCGCTTCCTTCCCCTTCAAGATCACTGTGGGCCGTGCCAACAACCTGCCCATCAATCGCAATAACTTCAAGGTCATTGTCTATGACAAGAAGAATGTCCAGAAGGCAAGGTACATCGGCGGTGCAAGTTCTGATTTGACTATCCCTGAGACTCTGTTGGATATCAACCTGCCCCAAGGTAAGTCTGTCTCCGGTACGATCGAACTGAAGAATCTGTCGCTGGCTGCTGGTGACAAGATCGTGCTGACCTACTGCCCCGATCTGCAATATGCAGAGTATTCCATGAACTGGAACATCAAGGTCGTCTGAGCAGCAGCGGCGGACGTCTGACCCAATAAAAGCAAGGCCCTCCCTGTGCGGTTCAACGGCACGGGGAGGGCCTTTTAAGAAACTTTGGAGGGCATCATGAGCAGAACCAAATACATCCTTGCACTGGATCAGGGCACCACCAGCAGCCGCGCCATCCTGTTTGATGACCGGCAGAATGTGATCTGCTCCCGCCAGCGGGAGTTTGAGCAGATCTACCCGCAGCAGGGCTGGGTGGAACACGACCCCATGGAGATCTGGTCCAGCCAGTACGGCGTGATGAACGAGGTGGTGGCCCAGAGCGGCGTGGATGCGCGGGACATTGCGGGCATTGGCATCACCAACCAGCGCGAGACCACCATCCTGTGGGACCGCACCACCGGGCGGCCGGTCTGCAACGCCATCGTCTGGCAGTGCCGCCGCACCGCCCCGCTGGTGGACGCCCTGCTCAAGGTCCCGGGCATGGAGGAATACATCCGCGAGAACACCGGCCTTGTGCCGGATGCCTATTTCTCCGCCACCAAGATCAAATGGATCCTGGACAATGTCCCCGGTGCCCGGCAGAAGGCCGAGGCCGGGCAGCTGCTGTTTGGCACCGTGGACAGCTGGCTGGTCTGGAAGCTGACCGGCGGCAAGGTCCATGTGACCGACCGCACCAACGCCAGCCGCACCATGCTCTATAACATCCGGATGCTGGATTGGGACGACATCCTGCTCCAGGCACTGGACATCCCCCGCAGCCTGCTGCCGGAGGTGCGGGATTCCAGCGAGATCTACGGCTACACCGATATTCAGGGCGTGCGGGTGCCGGTGGCCGGTATGGCAGGCGACCAGCAGGCGGCGCTGTTCGGGCAGGGCTGCTTTGCCCCCGGTGAAGCCAAGAACACCTATGGCACCGGCTGCTTTTTGCTGATGAACACTGGCCACGACATCTACCGCAGCCGGAACGGCCTTGTCACCACCATTGCGGTCAGCCTGAACGGGCAGGTGGAGTATGCGCTGGAGGGCAGTGTGTTCGTGGGCGGCGCTGTCATCCAGTGGATCCGGGACGGCCTGCACCTGATCCAGGAGAGCTGCGACTCCGAATATTATGCCCAGAAGGTTGCCGACAACGGCGGCGTGTACATTGTGCCCGCCTTCACCGGACTGGGCGCGCCCTACTGGGATATGTACGCCCGGGGTGCCATTGTGGGCATTACCCGGGGCACCACCCAGAACCACATCATCCGGGCGGCGGAAGAATCCATCGCCTACCAGAGCGCCGACCTTGTGAGCGCCATGGAAAAGGATGCGGGCTTCCCCATCACAGCGCTGAAGGTGGACGGCGGAGCCAGCCGGGACAAGTTCCTGATGCAGTTCCAGGCCGATATCCTGAACAAGCCCGTCCGCCGCCCGGCCAACTGCGAAAGCACGGCGCTGGGCGCTGCCTACCTGGCGGGCCTTGCCACCGGCGTGTGGAAAGACCGGGAGGAGATCCGGGCCCTGCAGGGCGGCGGGAGCCGCTTTGAACCGGCCATGGATGCCGATACCCGGCGGACCCTGCTGGCAGGCTGGCACAAGGCCGTGGGCCGCAGTCAGGGCTGGGCAAGGCCGGAAGAATAAGCAAAAAACGAGCCGTCTGCACGTCCGGAAGGAAATGCAGGCGGTTTTTTGCGCCTAACCCTTTACTTTCCCAAAGCAAATGGATACAATATAAGTAAACCAATTTTACATTCAGCGGAAGGAAACCTCATGGAGTATATCGGCATTCAAAAAAAGAACGGCGGCGTGGTGGAAGCACTGCAGCAGGCCATCCTGTCCGGGCAGATCGCAGCGGGAACGGAAATGACCCAGAACGAGCTGGCCGAAAGTCTGGGGGTTTCCCGGATGCCGGTGCGGGAAGCGCTGATGATCCTGGAATATCAGGGGCTCATCGTCCGCCTGCCCAACAACCATGTGCAGGCCGCTGACCTGACCGAAGATTATCTGCGGCAGGTGCTGGCGCTGGGGGCGCAGCTGGAGCGGCAGGCCATGCAGTTCCTGCCGCCGGACGCCGCCTTTGCCGGGAGCGAGATGATGCAGCACCGTGCCCTCTGCCGGGCTTTGCCCTATGGCCTGCAGCGCAAGACGCTGGAAAGCATCCTGCAGACCTATGTGGCCTTTGCGGTGCAGCTCCGCCCGGCGCCGGCCCCCGACCGGCTGCCCCTGCTGCTGGCACTGACCCGCAGCGGCTCGGCAGAGGTGCAGGCAGAGTGGCAGCGCTACGAACAGGAATTATTGCAGCTGATCCTGTCGGTCCGAAACAGCTGAGAAAGGCGATACCATGCTTGGATTGAAACCCATCAAACTTCTGCCCGCCCGCGAGCGGGTGGCCTCGGCCCTGCGCAAGGCCATTATTTCCAAAAGCATCCCCACCGGGGCGGAACTGACGCTGGAGACTACCGCTCAGGAGCTGGGCGTCTCGGTGACGCCGGTGCGGGAAGCGTTCCAGATCCTGGCCCGGGACGGCCTGCTGGAAGTGAAGCAGAACAAGTGCGCCGTGGTGCTGGGCGTGACCGAAAAGACCATCCGGGAGCATTACCAGCTGCGTGCAGCCCTGGAAGGTGCCGCCTGCCGCCTTGTCTGTGAGAACGGTGCGGACCTTTCGGAGATCAAAAACTGTGTGGACACGGCGGAGGAAGCGCTTGCCCGGCTGCAGGCAGATAAATACACCGATTACAACCAGTCCTTCCACTTTGAGATCTGGCAGGCCTGCGGAAATGAGAAGATGCAGAAAGCCATTTCAGAGCTGTGGAACGGCCTTTCGCTGGGCATGAACATGAGTGAGCTGGACTACGCCCTGAAATCCCATGCAGAACATAAGCGCATCTACGCTGCACTGGAAGCCCGGGACGGCCTTGCTGCCCGGGATGAGATGGAAAAGCACATCTACCGCAGCATGGAAGATGCGCTGACCTATTACTTATAAAAGGGGAAAATGCCATGTATACCTGTGCTGACTGCACCGTGCTGGCCTGTGCCAACAACACGCCGGAAAAAATGCCCCAGAACTGCCCCATGCGGAACAGTGCTGTGATGACCACGGCCCGGGCGGGGTATGACCTGCCCGAAAACCATGATTTTTACGTGAACTGCTCTGCCATTGAGGGGCTGGGCTACTGCCAGTGGCCCCGGCTGAAGGAGACTGTGGAGTTCTGCAAGCAGATGGGCTACCACAAGCTGGGGCTTGCCTTCTGCAAGGGCCTGCGCAAAGAGGCCAATGTGGTGGCAAAACTGCTGCGGCGCGAGGGCTTTGAGGTGGTGTCGGTCATCTGCAAGACCGGCGGCATCTCCAAGGAACAGGTGGGCATCCCGGAGGAAGTCAAGATCCACCCCGGCGCGTTTGAGGCCATGTGCAACCCCATTGCACAGGCAAAGCTGCTGAACGAGCAGCACACGGAGTTCAACATTGAAATCGGCCTGTGTGTGGGGCACGATTCCATGTTCTATAAGTATTCCGATGCCATGGTCACCACGCTGGTGGCCAAGGACCGTGTGCTGGCCCACAACCCCTGCGGCGCCATCTACTGCGCCGAAGGGTATTTCAAAAAGCGGTTAGAGTAATGCAGAAGCACTCCGAAAGGGGTGCTTTTTTGCGTGATATCCACGGTTGTATTTTTCTGTTTGTATGGCCTGCACAAAAAGAGCTGCGCAAAACATACAACCCGCCAAACCTGCGCAGAACCCCTTGACAATTGGGTGCGATGGGTGTATTCTCATGTCGTCAAGTGGATACATTATCAAAGATTTGAGATATAGAAAAGAAAATAAGAACTCTGCCTTCCCACCTGTTCTGAAAAAAGAATGGGGAATTTCCGGGAAAGATGGCTGTCACAAGGGGTGGGCCGGGCAGAATGAACTCCGCATCTTACAGTGCGGCGGGATGGTCCCGTAAACTGGCGTTGGTTGCGCTGGTATTTGGATACATTATCAGATGTTAAAAAGGAGGAACCCCCGTATGAGTCCGTCAACCATTACCCTATTGTTTCTTCTCTTCGCGGTCGTGATGTTCGTGTTGGAGAAGATCCCCCTCGGTGTTACGTCCATGATCGTCTGCATCGGTCTGACCGTCACCGGTGTGCTGGATCCCAAGACTGCGTTTGCAGGCTTTGTGGACAGCAACGTCATCCTGTTTGTCGCCATGTTCATCGTGGGCGGTGCCCTGTTTGAAACGGGCATGGCCAACAAGATCGGCGGCCTGGTCACCCACTTTGCCAAAAGTGAGCGCAGCCTCATCATTGCTATCATGGTCATCGTTGGCCTGATGAGCGGCGTTCTTTCCAACACCGGCACCGCTGCTGTGCTGATCCCCGTGGTCATCGGCATTGCCGCCAAGTCCGGTTACTCCCGCTCCAAGCTGCTGATGCCGCTGGTGTTTGCAGCGGCCATGGGCGGCAACCTTTCCCTGATCGGCGCACCCGGCAACCTGATCGCCCAGAGCGCCCTGCAGGAACTGGGCCTGTCCTTCGGCTTCTTCGAGTATGCCATCGTGGGTCTGCCCATCCTGATCTGCGGCATCATCTTCTACGCCACCATCGGCGATAAGCTGCTGCCGAATCACGAAGTCAAGGACGACGGCGCGTTCAACACCGAGCGCGACTTCAGCAATGTTCCCCAGTGGAAGCAGGTGCTGTCCCTGGTCATCCTGATCATCACCCTGCTGGGCATGATCTTTGAGAGCCAGATCGGCATCAAGTTGTATGTCACTGGCTGCATCGGCGCCCTGGCCCTGATCCTCACCGGTGTCATTTCTGAGAAGGACGCCCTGGCATCCATCGACCTCAAGACCATCTTCCTGTTCGGCGGTACGCTGGCTCTGGCCTCTGCTCTGGACAAGACCGGTGCAGGCGCCCAGATCGCCAACATCGTCATCGGCGCTCTGGGCGAGAATCCCTCTCCCTTTGTGCTGACCTTCGTGGTGTTCATCCTGTGCTGCGTCATGACCAACTTCATGTCCAACACTGCCACCACGGCCCTGATGGTCCCCATCTGCCTGAGCATCGCCCAGGGTATGGGCGCTGACCCCCGCGCTGTCCTGATGGCCTGCGTCATCGGCGGTTCCTGCGCCTATGCAACGCCCATCGGCATGCCCGCCAACACCATGGTGGTCTCCGCCGGCGGCTACACCTTCAAGGATTACGCAAAGGCCGGCCTGCCCCTGATCGTGATCGCTACCATCGTGAGCATGATCATCCTTCCCATCGCATTCCCGTTCTTCCCGCAGTGAGGCGGTTGAGGAACGTTGTGAATATGAGTGAATCAACGCGCAAAGAGTACCAATTTTTCAAGGAGGCATTGGAATGAACAAGCAAGAACAGGTGCAGCAGATGACGACCTATATGGCCCACTTCATCGACCATATCGCCAAAGTGCTGCCGGACGACATCATTGCCAAGCTGGATGAGCTGGGCGCACAGGAAGACGCACCCCTGTCCAAGGTCATTTATGAGACCATGAAGCGGAACCAGAAGCTGGCCAAGGAGCTGAACCGCCCCAGCTGCCAGGATACCGGCGTGCTTCAGTTCTGGGTAAAATGCGGCGTGGACTTCCCCCTCATCGGTGAGCTGGAGCCCCTGCTGAAGGAGGCTGTGGTCAAGGCTACCTTCGAGGCTCCCCTGCGCCACAACAGCGTTGAGACCTTTGACGAGTTCAATACCGGCCGCAACGTGGGCAAGGGCACCCCGACCGTCTGGTGGGATATCGTGCCCAACAGCGACAAGTGCGAGATCTACACCTACATGGCAGGCGGCGGCTGCACCCTGCCCGGCAAGGCCATGGTCCTGATGCCCGGCATGGGTTACGAGGGCGTGACCAAGTTCGTGATGGACGTGATGACCAGCTACGGCATCAACGCCTGCCCCCCGCTGCTGGTGGGTGTCGGCGTGGCAACTTCTGTTGAGACCGCCGCTCTGCTGTCCAAGAAGGCTCTGATGCGTCCTCTGGGCAGCCACAATGAGAACGAGCGTGCCGCTGCCATGGAGAAGCTGCTGGAAGACGGCATCAACTCCATCGGCCTGGGTCCCCAGGGCATGGGCGGCAAATACTCCGTCATGGGTGTTCACATCGAGAACACCGCCCGCCATCCCTCTACCATCGGCGTTGCCGTCAACGTTGGCTGCTGGAGCCACCGCCGCGGCCACATCATTTTCGACAAGGACCTGAACTACACCATTGATACTCATTCGGGGGTGACTTTGTAATATGTTGACGATCAAAGACGGAAAGAAAATTCTTACCACTCCGGTTTCCGCGGAGGATCTGAAGGATATCCACATTGGTGATGTCGTCTACCTGAATGGCGACCTGACCACCTGCCGTGACGTGGCCCACCGCCGCCTGGTGGAGGAAGGCCGCCCGCTGCCCGTGGACGTGAAGGACGCCGCCATCTTCCATGCCGGCCCCATCATCCGCCCGCTGGAAAACGACAAGTTCGAGATGGTCTCGGTCGGCCCCACCACCTCCATGCGTATGGAGAAGTTCGAGTATGAGTTCGTGCAGAAGTCCGGTGTCCGCGTCATCGTGGGCAAGGGCGGCATGGGCCCCAACACCGAGCGTGCCTGCAAGGAGTTCGGCGCCATCCACTGTGTCTTCCCCGCCGGCAACGCCGTTGTGGCTGCTACCGAGGTGGAGGAGATCGTGGAAGCCCAGTGGCGTGATCTGGGTATGCCCGAGACCCTGTGGCACTGCCACGTCAAGGAGTTCGGCCCCCTGATCGTCTCCATCGACACCGAAGGCCGCAACCTGTTTGAGGAAAACAAGGTCATCTTCAACGAGCGCAAGGACAAGGCCATTGAGGAGATCTGCAAGCACGTCAAGTTCATCAAGTAAAAACCGACATCTGCCTGCGGGGAACCGATCTTCACTCATCACTTCCTAAAAATTACCGTTCACCGTATCATTGACTCTACTCAGCCAATTTTGCCGCGCTTTTCGTTCTCCGCAACTGCTCCCCCGAAGGGTCTCCCTTCGGGGGAGTTTTTATTGCCGAAAGACCGCAAACGTGAACAAATGGCAAAATCCATGGATTCTTTTTCGGTTTTATGCTATGATAAAAAGAGGGACACATGTTCCCTGAATCTGTTTTGCAGAATCTGTATTGAACCAAGGAGAAACAACCATGGGAAAATATTTTGGAACTGACGGCTTCCGCGGGGAAGCTGGTGTGGATCTGACCGCTGACCATGCTTACCGGGTGGGCCGCTTCCTGGGCTGGTACTACAATGCCCTGCGCCAGCGCAGCGGCAATGAGGAGCCTGCCCGCATCGTCATCGGCAAGGATACCCGCCGTTCCAGCTATATGTTTGAATACAGTCTGGTGGCGGGCCTGACTGCCTCCGGCGCCGACGCCTACCTGCTGCACGTTACCACCACCCCCAGCGTGGCCTACATTGCCCGGGTGGATGATTTTGACTGCGGCATCATGATCTCGGCCAGCCACAACCCGTTCTACGACAACGGCATCAAGCTGATCGACTGCTACGGCGAAAAGATGCCGGAGGAGACGCTGCAGTTGGTGGAGGACTATCTGGACGGCAAGCTCCATGTCTTTGACCAGGACTGGCCGGAGCTGCCCTTTGCCCACCGGGAACACATTGGCTGCACGGTGGACTATGTGGCAGGCCGCAACCGCTACATGGGCTACCTGATCAGCCTGGGGATCTATTCCTTCAAGGGCATCAAGGTGGGTCTGGACTGCGCCAACGGTTCCAGCTGGACCATCGCCAAGAGCGTGTTCGATGCACTGGGGGCGGATACCTATGTGATCAACAACCAGCCCAACGGCCTGAACATCAACCTCAACGCAGGCTCCACCCACATCGAGGGCCTGCAGAAGTTTGTGGTGGAAAAGGGTCTGGACGTGGGCTTTGCCTACGACGGCGACGCCGACCGCTGCCTCTGCGTGGACGAGAAGGGCAATGTTATCACCGGTGACCACATCCTTTACATCTATGGCCGCTACCTGAAGGAGCGGGGCGAGCTGATCACCAATACCGTGGTGACCACTGTCATGTCCAACTTTGGCCTGTACAAGGCCTTTGACGAGCTGGGCATCGGCTACGCCAAGACCGCTGTGGGCGACAAGTATGTGTACGAGTATATGTCTAAAAACGGCTGCCGCGTGGGCGGTGAGCAGAGCGGCCATATCATCTTCAGCAAATACGCCAGCACCGGCGACGGTATCCTGACCAGCCTGAAGATGATGGAGGTCATGATCGCCAGCAAAAAGACCCTGAACCAGCTGGCAGCCCCGCTGCACATCTACCCGCAGGTTCTGGAAAATGTCCGTGTGACCGACAAAAAGGCTGCACAGGATGATCCCGCTGTGCAGGCTTCCGTTCAGGCGGTGGCCGAAGCGCTGGGCGACACCGGCCGCATTCTGGTGCGGGAATCCGGTACGGAACCGCTGGTGCGGGTGATGGTGGAAGCTGCCGACCACGAGACCTGCCAGAAGTATGTCAGCCAGGTGGTGGATGTCATCAAGGCGCAGGGGTACGGCGTCTGAGCCGGGCCATGCGCGGGGAAGGAGCGCGTAAGATGAAGAAATTCAAACAGATGATGGCGGCGCTGGTGTGTGTGCTGGCGCTCTGCGCCCTGACGCCTGCCGCCTTTGCGGCAAAGGCGGCAAAGGTCACCATTTACTATGAGGCCAACGGCGGTATATGTAGTACAGCAGCGGCACTGACCAATGACAACGGCAAGCTGTCCAGCCTGCCCACCCCCACGCTGGAGGGCTACAATTTTGATGGCTGGTACGTTGCCGGCACCGATGATGTGACGGGGGCCGAAATCGATGTAAAGGTCAAGGCAAACAGCACCGTCTTCAAAGAGGATACCACGGTGTATGCCCACTGGACGGCCAACGGGAAATCCACGGAGATCCAGCTGGATGGCCAGCCCTCGGACGATCCGGAACAGCTGCTGCAGGTGGCAGGCCTGTGTGCAGGCAGTGTGCTGACCGTTCTGGTCGTCAGCCTTCTGCTGTGAAAGGAGCCGCTATGCAAACGTTGAAATTACCGGCCTCCTGTGCGCAGATCCAGCCGGAAGAACAGGAAATGATCTACGGAGGCGCACCCGAATGGGTGGAGACCCTGAAAGATGAGCTGCGGCCCTACTGGCATCAGGCAAAGCCCTACGTTCTGCTGGGCGTTGAAGTGGTCAAGGCAATGGCCCAGTGCGTCAGTGCTGCCGCTTCGATCTACGTCAACTGCCTCATCATCCGGGATTCGATGAAAGGCATCAAGGCGTCCCTGCTCTGGTTCGTGCAATAAAAACCGAAAACCGCCCGCCCTCCGGCATTGCTCCGGAAGGCGGGCGGTTTTGTTATGCAGTGGGGAACGGCTGGGGTGTATCGCTGACGCCGGTGATATAGTTCATATCGACATCGTAAAATTTGGCAAGCTGGATCAGGCACTCTACCGGGATGCGGACTTTGCCTTTTTCGTAATCGGAGTAGGTGGTCTGAGCAACATGGATCGCCTGTGCGATTTGTGTCTGGTTGAGGTCATGATCGTTGCGCAGTGCCTTGACGCGCTCAATGTACAGCATGGGAATCACTCCTTTGTAGAAAGTCTACAAAGGATAGCCTGCACATCTTGATTTTTAACGGAAAATCCGTTAAAATGAAATTGAAAAAGAGCAGGCTGCTCTGCTCATAAAACGGATCAGAAAAGGGGAAAAAATATGAAACGACTCACACGGCGTAGTTTTATGCAGACCATGGCGGCTGCGGCAGCAGTGGGTACCCTGACCGCCTGCGGTGGCGGTGGTTCAAAACCGGCGTCCAGTTCAAGTTCCAGTTCGTCCACAAGTCAACCGGAACAACCCGAGAAACCGGAAACCCCTGGCATTGGGGACTATGTGGAAGGCAGTGACAAAAACGGCGTTAAGTGGAACCTGCGTATCAACGGTGCCAAAACCGCTGTCCTTTTGGGTTACGACCCGACCCAGAAGGAGCCGGAGCGTGTGCTGACTCTGCCTGCGGTAGTAGAGGGTTACACCATTACAGAGATCGGCAGCAGTGCATTTGCGGATTCCAAACTCCGTGAAGTGACCATTCCGGCCAGTGTAAAAGTCATTGGTCAGTGGGCGTTTTCAAGCTGTGAAAATCTGACCAAAGTGCGTATCCTCGGGGCGGAAAAGCTCGGCAGTTTTGCATTTTACTTCTGTACCAATCTTGCTTCCGTAGAACTGGGAGAGAAGCTGACGGAGATCGGCAGCAACGCATTTGTCAACTGCCGTCCGCTGAAGAAAATTGTATTCCCTAAGAGCCTGAAAAAAATCGGAGACGGTGTATTTACGGCATCCGGGCTGGAAGGAAAACTGACCCTCCCGGAAAATCTTGTCTCCGTTGGGGAGGGCGCGTTCAGCTCACTGGCCATTACAGAACTGATCCTTCCGGATACACTGGAAACGGTGGGAAGCTCGGCATTTTCAGGACTTTCCATCCGGAAGGCAGTCATCCCGAAGAAGATCACCAGCATTGAGAGCGGCACGTTTTCAGGCTGCGACCAGATGGAATATGTCTACATTCCCAAAAGCGTCAAATATATTGAAAGCAATGCTTTTGGCAAGGGCATCGTTTATGATGCCTTTGGTACGCCATTGAAAGCGGTCTATTATGGCGGCGATGAAATGGCATGGAAGAACATCGCAATCGAAGCAGGCAATGAAAAACTGGCTGAAGCGGAAATGCACTACGGTGCCAAGACAAGTGATCTGCCCCAGTAAGACGGTATAAATGCAAAGTCCCGACGGACACGGCTTAAACCGGTGTCCGTCGGGACTTTTTATGCTATTAGGAAGACGGCTTAATCATCCGCGCTGTCCAGTTTCAGCACAGCGGTAAAGGCCTCACTGGGCAGGGAGACGCTGCCCAGCTGGCGCATCTTCTTTTTGCCCTCTTTCTGCTTTTCCAGCAGTTTCTTTTTACGGGAGATATCGCCGCCGTAGCACTTGGCCAGCACGTCCTTGCGCATGGCCTTGACGGTCTCGCGGGCAATGATCTTGCCGCCGATGGCCGCCTGTACGGGGATCTCGAACAGGGTGCGGGGAATGTTGTCCCGCAGCTTTTCGCAGATGCGGCGGCCCTTGGCGTAGGCATTGTCCCGGAACACGATCATGGACAGCGCATCCACCGGCTCGCCGTTGAGCAGGAAGTCCAGCTTGACCAGATCGCTCTCGCGGTACTCCTTGAACTCGTAGTCGTAGCTGGCGTAACCGCGGCTGCGGCTCTTGATGGCGTCGAAGAAGTCGTACACGATCTCGCCCAGGGGCAGGGCGTAGTGCAGATCCACGCGGACATCATCGAGGTACTTCATGTCGATGAGGACGCCGCGCTTCTGCTGGCACAGATCCATCAGGCTGCCCACATAGTCGTTGGGGGTGTACAGATGCACATCCACAAAGGGCTCCTCCTGCTTGACGATGTTGGAGGGGTCAGGGTAGCTGGAGGGATTGTCGATCATCTCCACAGTACCGTCGGTCAGGGTCAGGCGGTAGCGGACGCTGGGGGTGGTGGTGATGATGTCCAGATCGAACTCCCGCTCCAGCCGTTCGGTGATGATCTCCATGTGGAGCAGGCCCAGGAAGCCGCAGCGGAAGCCAAAGCCCAGCGCGGCGCTGGTCTCCAGTTCAAAGGTCAGGGAGGCGTCGTTCAGCTGCAGCTTTTCCAGTGCGTCTTTCAGGTCCGGGTACTTGGCGCCGTCGGCGGGGTAGATGCCGCAGAAGACCATGGGCTTGACCTGACGGTAACCGGGCAGGGCCTCGGCGGTGGGGCGGTCGGCCAGGGTGACGGTATCGCCCACGCGGGTGTCCTGCACCGTCTTGATGCTGGCGGTCAGGTAGCCGACTTCACCGGCCTGCAGCTGGGCGCAGGGGGTCAGGCTGGTGGCACCCATGTGGCCCACCTCCACCAGTGTGAACTGGGCCCCGGTGGCCATCATCCTGATGGTGTCGCCGGGCTTGACGGTGCCCTCAAACACGCGGATATAGACGATGACGCCCTTGTAGCTGTCGTAGATGCTGTCAAAGATCAGGGCCTTCAGGGGGGCATCCGGGTCGCCGGTGGGGGCGGGGATGTCGGTGACCACCCGTTCCAGCACCTGATCCACGTTCAAGCCGGTCTTGGCGGAAACGCGGGGGGCATCCAGACAGGGCAGACCGATCACGTCCTCCACTTCCTGCGCCACCTCGTCGGGGTGGGCGCTGGGCAGGTCGATCTTGTTCAGGATGGGCACCAGCTCCAGGTCATGTTCCAGTGCCATATAAGTGTTGGCCAGGGTCTGGGCCTCCACGCCCTGGGTGGCGTCCACCACCAGAATAGCGCCCTCGCAGGCGGCCAGACTGCGGCTGACCTCGTAGGCAAAGTCCACGTGGCCCGGGGTGTCGATGAGGTTGAACTCGTAAGTCTTGCCGTCCTTGGCGGTGTAGTTCATGGTCACGGCGCGGGCCTTGATGGTGATGCCGCGCTCCCGCTCAATGTCCATGTTGTCGAGGATCTGGTCCTCCATGGTGCGCTCGTCCACGCTTTTGGTCAGCTCCAGAATACGGTCGGAGAGGGTGGACTTGCCGTGGTCGATGTGTGCAATGATGCAGAAATTTCGGATGTTGTCTCTTGCCATGTGTTCCTCCAATGGGGGTGTTAAGCTTCTAAGATCCAGTCTTCAACGGCGGTGATGGAGCCGTTTTCCAGATAAACGCGGGGGACGCGGCGGGACACGCCGCAGAGGACTTCATAGGAGATGGTGCCGGTCTTGCGGGCAATGTCCTCGGCACTGTCGCTGACGGTGCCGCCCCACAGGATGGCTTCGTCGCCCTCCTGCACGGGTACCGGAACGGCGGAAACGTCCACCATCATCTGGTCCATGCAGACCCGGCCCAGCACCGGACAAGGGACGCCGTGGATCTCCACAATGCCCTTGCCGCAACTGAGCAGACGGGGGTAGCCGTCGGCATAGCCGGTGCAGAGGGTGGCCACCAGCGTGGGCTTTTCCGCAGTGAAGCGGCGGCCGTAGCTGGTGGACTGGCCCGGTTCCATCTCCTTGACCATACTGACCACGGTCTTGAGGGTCATGACCGGGCGGAACTGCCCGAAGCGGACTTCGTCGCTGGGGTCAAAGCCATACAAGATGATGCCGGGGCGGGCCATGCAGCGCTCCCGGGGCAGGCCCTCGGGCCAGTCCGGGTGGAGCATGACGCCGGCGGAGTTGTCGCAGTGGACAAGGGCCGGTTCCTGCCCGGCGTCTTTCAGGGCGTGGAACGCCCGCACGAACAGGCTGTGCTGCTGGGCCGTGTAGGCAACATTTTCCGGGGCGGTGTCGTCGGCCACCGAGAAATGCTGGAACAGGCCGGTCATCTGCAGCCCGGGCAGGGTGCAGGCGGTGAGCATCTGGGCAATGGCGACATCAAAATCGGTGCGCAGGGCAAAGCCGATGCGGCCCATGCCGGTGTCGGCCTTGAGGTGGATCTTCACCCGGCCGCCCGCCGCCGCAGCGGCCTCGCTCAGGGCTCTGGCCTGAGGCAGCGAGTAGCAGGCCACGGTGATGTCCTTCTGGATCAGGGCGGCTGCAAATTCGGGCTGCACATGGCCCAGAATAAGGATGGGCAGCGTCTGCCCGGCGGCGCGCAGCTGCAGGGCCTCTGCCAGGCAGCTCACGGCCAGCCAGGCAGCGCCTTCCTCCGCAAAGACGCGGGCACACTGCACGGCACCGTGGCCGTAGCTGTCGGCCTTGACCACCGCGCACAGGGGCAGGGTGCCTGCCCGCTGTTTCACAGCGCGGAAATTATGGCGGAGCGCGTCCAGGTCGATCTCGGCCCAGACGTGCTTTTCAAACTCATTCAGCATGGGAGAACCCTTCCTTTCCGGAAACGTGCGCCCCGCGCCCGGTGTGGGTGGGACGCCAGCCGTCAATGCCGCTTTCCTGCAGGGCATGAAGCGTTTTCTGCCGGAAGGCATGGTCGGTGCGGCAGCGCTCCCGGACAAAATCCTTGGTCTGTTCCCGCACGGTCACACCGTCGGCGGGACAGCGGCTCTTGACGATGGGGAACCCTTCCTCCCGCACCGCGCAGCGCACCTCGTATTCGGTGGCCAGCAGCATGGGACGGATCAGGGTCAGATCCCGGCGGTCCAGCCGGGTGACAGGGGAAAAGCAGCCAATGCGGCCTTCCCGCCAGAGGTTCATGTAAAAGGTCTCAACGGCGTCGTCGAGGTGGTGGCCCAGCGCCACTTTGTTGCAGCCCAGCTCCTGTGCGGCGGAGTGCAGCGCACCCCGGCGGAGCTTGGCGCAGAGGGAGCAGGGGTTCTTTTCCTGCCGGTACTCGAACACGATGGGCCCGATCTCAGTGCGGCGCACCTCATAGGGAACGCCGTACCGGGCAAACAGCTGGGCCAGCGGGGTGTAGTCCACGGCTTCGTGGTTGAACTGGGGGTCCAGTGTGACGGCAGTTACTTCGTAATCAAAGCCGAGATACCGGCGCAGCTGGGCAAGGCCGATGGTCAGGGCCACGCTGTCTTTGCCTCCGGAAACGCCCACCAGGATCTTGTCGCCGGGCTGGATCATCTCATAATCCTGCACGGCTTTCCGCATCAGGCCGCAGAGCCGCTGCATGGCATGCTGCCCGCTCATGACAGGGCCACGCTTTCCACCAGATTCACGATGTCGCTGATGGAGGCCAGTTTGGTCAGGCCGGAAACATAGATGACATCGCCGCTGTCATATTCCACAGTGGCCAGCACGGCGTAGTAAGCCTGGATGTCGCAGCGCACCGCCGTGACCGTGGCTCCCTCCACCTGCATTTTGACCTTGCGGGGGCTGATAACGCCGTAGGCGGTCTTCAGGTCGGCTTCGGACTGGGCGATGAAGTCCTCATAAGTGGAAGCATCGCCCCGCTGGAACAGCACCACCTGATAGTTGGAATTGCTGCTGTCCTCGCCGGAAGCCAGCTGCAGGGCGTGGCCCAGTGCGGCGTCTTCGGTCATCTGGCATACCGGCCAGACGGCGCTCTCGTAATCCACCGAGATGCCGTTCTCGGCATCGTAGTGGGTGTCGGGGGAAGCGGGGGTGCGGCGGTTGACCGCCAGCGTCAGCCCAAAGTAGGCCAGCGCACCCAAAAGCACGATCACGCCCATGGCAAGCAGCAGCTTTGAGGCCCGCTGCTGGGAGGAATCCTGCGTATGAATGTCTTTCGGCATGGAAAAGTTCTCCTTTTTACAATATCTTATATAGTATAGCAC
>CAVDVT010000006.1:0-16789 GCA_963612415.1 bacterium
CCGGGCGGCAGCTGTTTTTAATTGTGTTTTGTCAGATTTTATGTTACAATAAAAAATAAACGACCGCCCCAGACTTCCAACCCTGAGCGGTCGCTTCACTTTTTTGTAAGCTGATTGCCGGAGAGGAGCTGGCCACACATTGCAGGTCAGCGCCTTTTCTATTTGTAGTATAGTCAATTTTTCATAGTTTGTCAACCTCTCCAGAACGCAGCAGCGCAAACTTAGCTCCCCTATTCGGGGAGCTGGCCGCGAAGCGGCCTGAGAGGTTCACACCAGCCCAAACACCGTTGCGCTCAGGGGCAGCAGCACGGTCTGGCCGGTGCAGATGCGGCTCTCGCCCCGCCAGAGGCTGGAGGACACGCCGTCGCTCAGCAGCTTCCAGCGGCCCCCGGGCAGGGTGACCACCTGGGCCGTTTCGGTGGGGTTGTAGTAGACGCAGAGCGCACCCCATGCAGCCCCGTCGCCCCACTGGGCAGGCAGGCGCCAGCCCACCAGCGGCTGCTCCAGCGGGAAGAACTCGATGGCGGCAGGGCTGGCCTTGTCCAGCGCTCCCAGCCGCGGGAATGCCGCCCGCAGCCCGATGAGCCCCCGGTAGTAATCCACAAGGCTGTGGAACTGCTGGGCCCGGTGCCAGTCCAGCCGGTTGAGGGCCGGGCTGGAACGGTAACTGTTGCCGTGGCCCTTTTTGGTGCGGGCAAATTCCTCGCCCGCCTGCCAGAAGGGCAGGCCCATACTGATCAGGTAAATGCCCGCAGCCAACCGGTTCTGGGCCAGCGCCGTCCGGTCCACGGCGGCAAACTCCGGCTGGGCATAACGCACCATCAGCAGCTTGTCCCACAGGGTAAAGTTGTCGTGGGCAGATACATAGCTCACGATCTGCCCCGGGCCGTGGGGCGGCAGCCTGTCGCTGCGGCACCACGCCGCCACAGCCGCGCCAATGTCCCAGAAACTGCCGGGTTTGCCCTCCACATAGCCCGGCTCCCGGGCATCGAAGCAGCCGCCCTTGATGGCGTCGCGGGTGTCGTCGCAGAAGATGCCGATCCGCTCGTTGAGCATATTCAGGTTGTTCTTGTTGGCCTCGTACCGATGCAGGGCGCTGCCGCCGCCCTGCCAGGGCTCGCCGTACATCAGGATGTCCCGGCCGCCGGGCAGCTTGTCCAGTTCCGCCCGGAGGAGGTTCATGGTCTCCACGTCGTACAGGCCCATCAGATCGAACCGGAAGCCGTCGATGTGGTACTCCTTTGCCCAGTACAGCACCGAGTCGATGAGATACCGCCGGGCCATGGGCCGCTCAGAGGCAAACTCGTTGCCGCAGCCGCTGCCGTTGGAAAGGCTGCCGTCCTCGTTCTGGCGGAAGTAGTAGAGGGGCACCACCCGGTTCAGCACATTGTCGGCGCGGTACATGTGGTTGTACACCACGTCCATCACCACGCCGATGCCCGCCGCGTGGAGTGCCGCGATCATCTGCTTGCACTCCCGCACCCGCACCTCGCCCCGGGTAGGGTCTGTGGAGTAGCTGCCCTCCGGCACATTGAAGTTGGCGGGGTCGTAGCCCCAGTTGTACTGCCGGGTCAGGGGGCGGCTCTCATCCACGCTGCCAAAGTCAAAAATGGGCATCAGTTGCACATAGCTGACCCCCAGCCGCTTGAGGTAGTTCAGGCAGGTGGGGTGGATGCCGTCGCTGCTCAGGGTCGTTCCCTGCTGGGTAAAGGCCAGAAACTTACCCCGCCACGCCGTGTGGACGCCGCTGGCCGGGTCCTGCGAGAAGTCCCGGACGCTGACCTCCCACACACTGCGGCGGGAAGGCGGGATGACAGGCCGCACGTCCCGCTCCCAGCCCTGGGGGTCCACCCGGGCAGGGTCAAAGATCATGCTGCGCAGCCCGTTCACCCCCGCCGTACGGGCGTAGGGGTCGGCTGCATTGCAGCTGCCAAACGGAGTTTCCACCGTAAAATCGTAGTATTTCCCATGCTGGTCGCCGGGCAGATAGATCTCCCACACGCCCTTGTCTTTTTGCATCAGGGGCAGGTTGCCCACCCGGATGCCGCCGTCGCCCCGGCGGTAAAGGTTCACCGCCACCTGCTTTGCCGTGGGGGCCCACAGCCGCAGATGCGTGCCGACAGGGGTGTAGTCCGCCCCCAGCGGGCCATAGTATTCGGTCGCGCGGGCAAAGTTCTCGCTCTCAAACAGGGTCTTCCATTCCGCAGGTGTTCTTGGGTCCATGGTCGTCCATCCTTTCATTGATAACAGTGTAACGAACTTTGCGGCCTATTTCAAGACTTTCCTTGCAAAACCCGCCCAACTCCACTATACTGAAGAAAAACACTGCACGGAGGGAACCTTTATGGCATACACCGACGACTGGGAAAGCCTGATGAACGGCGTGTTCGGCCCGGGCGGCAAGTTCAAGGCCGCCCCGGCTTCTTCTGCCCCCAAGGCAGGCAGCAGCACCACTCTGCCTGACCTGAACGCGGCCCTGCTGGAACAGCAGAAAAAGCTGGACGAGCTGCTGAAGCAGCAGAACGCCCGGCTCAAAACGCAGGACGACGCCACCGCCGCCGCGCTGGAGAGCAGCCGCCAGATGCTGCGGGACATGGAGGACGACGGCCTGCTTGCCAAAGGCACCACCGAGGTAAAACCGGAGCATCTGGGCAGCTTTGAGGGCCTTGCCGCCGAGGTAAAGCAGACCGTGCTGGGGCAGGACGCCTTTGTGGACAGCGTGGTGCGGGCCATGCGCCGCCCCTTTGTGCTGGGCACCGAGGCCCCTGCCGCCCGCAATGTGATCCTCATCACAGGCGGGGCGGGCACCGGGCGCCACTTTGCTCTGGAGGAGACCGCCCGCTGCATGGCGGCCCGGGGCCTTTTGCAGAACGAGAAGATCGCCGTGCTGGATCTGGCCCTTTACCCCAATGCCGGGGCCGAAAAGCTGTTTTTGCAGGACCTTTATGCCGCGCTCCACGCCCCCGGTGAGATCCTGGTGTTTGAACATTATGAGAGCTGCCACCCCAGCTTTCTCAAGACCCTGTCCGATTTAGCCGTCCGGGGCAGTGCGCCCCTGTCCAGCCGGTATCTCGTGAACAAGGAGGGCATCCTTGTGGACGCCGGCACAGCGCTGGCCCCGGGTGCCGTCAGCCGCATTGACCCCTGCGGCAAATACCTGATCTTTTTCTCCACCAGAGGCCGGGATGCACTGGCCGACAAATTTGGCGCATCGCTGGTTTCGGCACTGGGGGATGTCTGCCAGACGGCTCCCTACACCCGGGAGGATCTGGCTGCGCTGGCGGCCCAGCAGCTGAACGCGCTGGCCCAGAAAGTGCGCACCCGGCTGGGGCTGACCCTCTCCGCCGGGGCCGATGTGCGGGATTACGTCGCCGCCCAGTGTACGCCCCAGAAGGGGGCTGCCGGGCTCTCCGCCTGCTGCGACCGCATCTTCAAGGCTTTGAGCGAATACTGCCTGCGCACCGACGAGACCCTGACCGGCACCGTGACCCTGACTGCGACCCCGGAAGGGGTGCTGTTCCGGCTCAACGACGCCCCCTCTGCCCCCCTGTCCGACCTGCTGCCCGCCGCCTACACCGGCGCACTGGACAGCATCCGGGCCGAGATCGACGAACTGGTGGGCCTTGCCCCGGTCAAGGATTACGTGTTTGGTCTGGCCGACAACCTGCAGGTGCAGCAGCGCCGCGCCGCCGCCGGGATGAAGACCACGGGCCTTTCCATGCACATGATCTTCACAGGCAACCCCGGCACCGGCAAGACCACCATTGCCCGGTTGGTGGCAAAGTACCTCAAGGCCATTGGGGCCCTCCGGGGCGGACAGCTGGTGGAAGTGACCCGCGCCGACCTTGTGGGCCGCTACACCGGCCACACCGCACCCCAGACCAACAGTGTCATCGAGAGTGCGCTGGGCGGTGTGCTGTTCATTGACGAAGCATACAGCCTTTACCGCGGTGAGCAGGACAGCTTCGGGCTGGAAGCCATCGACACGCTGGTGAAGGGTATGGAGGATCACCGCGACGAACTGGTGGTCATTCTGGCGGGCTACACCCGGGAGATGCAGACCTTCCTCACCGCCAACAGCGGCCTTGCCAGCCGCTTCCCCAACCAGATCGAGTTCCCGGACTACACCGCTGAGGAGCTGCTGCAGATCACCAACGTCCTTGCCAAAAACAAGGGCTACCAGCTGGCCGAGAGCTGCACGGAACCCCTGCTGAGCTATTATGCCCGCTGGCAGGCCGCCGACAGCCGCACCGCAGGCAATGGCCGTCTGGCCCGCAACACGCTGGAAAAGGCCATCTTCCACCAGAGCCGCCGCCTGGTCAATGAGCCTGCCGCCGCACTGGACCTGATCCTGCCCAGCGATCTGGAATTGAAGGAACCGGAAGAATAACCTGCACACGATAAAAGCCCCCGGCCAGTGAATGGCCGGGGGCTTTCTGTTCAGTTTGGGCGATGCCGCTCTGCGATCCGGGTGGTCATGTCCTGCAGGCCCTGCCGCACTTCGGGCGGGGCGGTGATCTCCACTTTGCCGCCAAAGCCGCAGACCCAGCCATAGAACTGGTCGCTGACGCAGATGGGCACATCAAAGTGGAAGCTGCCGTCCTCCTCCGAAAGGAACATGGGGGAGGCGCCAAAGCGCTCCCGCATGGCCCCTTCCAGATCGCCTGTGCAGCGCAGGGTGACACGATATTCCTTTCCGCCATACATTCCAAAATGCTTGCGCAGATAGGTGGGCAGGTCAAAATCTGCAAACTGCTCTTTGCCCCGGCGGGGCAGGTCCAGCACCTTCACGCCGCTCATCCGGTCTACCCGGTAGTGGCGGATGCCCTTTTCGTCGTCGTAGGCAATGAGGTAGTAACAACCGTTCTCCCAGGCCAGCTGCCACGGACTGATGGAGCGCATCTCGGGCCGGCCGGCCTTTTTGTAGTGGAACTCCACCATCCGGCCGGTGTTGATGGCCTCGTGCAGGGCGTCGATGCTGTACAAAAGGTTCCGGCTGTCGGTCTTGGGACGGCCTTCCACATAGACCTGGCGCTGCAGCTGGCTGCCCTCGTAGTTGGAGCAGAGCTTTTCCAGTTTGTGGATCAGGCGGCGGCTGGTGTTTACCGACACCACCCGGCTGGCCTGCACCGCATCCACCAGCAGCTTGAGTTCTGCCAGATCAAAGGTGCGGCTGGCCAGAAAATAGCCGCCGCCCCGGCCCCGGCGCAGCTTGATGTCATACCCCAGCGCTCCCAGCGCTTCAATGTCGCTGTACACGCTTTTGCGCTCACAGCGGATGCCCTGCCGTTCCAGCAGTTCCACAAGCTGGGGAACGTTCAGCAGGTGGTTCTCGTCGGTCTGCTGCTCAAAGATGCGCAAAAGCGCCAGCAGCTTGGATTTCTGGCCTTCCTGTTTGGGCATTCCATGCACCTCATTTTCTTCGTGTTAGGCTAAACCTCTCAGTCTCGCTGCGCTCGCCAGCTCCCCTGGTAGGGGAGCCAAGAAAACAGCAGCGCCTGACTTGCCTCCTCTATTAGGGGAGGTGACAATGCGCAAGCATTGACGGAGAGGTTACGGAGCCTTCTTATCAAACGCCGCGCGGCGCTGGGTGGACAGGCGGAACATTTCTTCCAGCTTTTCGCGGTCGTCGGCCACAAGGGCGTTGCGCATTTCGGTCAGGGCCGCGTCGAACTGGTCGATCTCGGAAATCAGGTTCTCCTTGTTCCAGAGGAACAGTTCCGCCCACATTTTATCGTTGATGCGCGCAATGCGGGTCAGATCGCGGAAGGAATCGCCGGTGTATTCGCACAGCGAAGTATTGTCGTTGGCGCACATCAGGCTCACGGCAATGGCGTGGCACAGCTGGCTGACGTAGCCGATCATCTTATCATGCTCCTGCACGGTCAGGGTGCAGATATGCTTGAAGCCCAGCACTTCCGCCAGATCTCTGGCCCACTGGATGGCCTCCGGGGTGTTCTTCTCCGTCGGCGTCACAATGAAGTTGGCCGGGGCAAAATTCACCTCGGCGGCGTGTTCCACACTGGAAGTCTCCCGGCCCGCCATGGGGTGGCTGGCAATGAACTCCACCCCCGGCTTGCACATGGCCTGCACCGGCTCCACAAGGCCGGTCTTGACGCCGGACACATCGGTAAAGATGCAGCCCTCCTTGAGCAGGTGGCCGTAGGTGCGGAACCATTCCAGCAGCGCCGTGGGGTACAGGCCAAAGATGATGTGATCGGCCTGCGAGACCAGATCCTCAAAATCGTGGGTCTTGCCGCCGGCAATGTAGCCATGGTCAAGGGCATACTGCAAATGGCCCTCGCTGCGGTTGATGCCGTCCACGTAGAACCCGGCTTTGGTCAATTCCAGCGCATACTTGCCGCCCAGCAGACCAAGGCCCACTATGAGATAACGTTTTGTTTTATCCAACATCTTCTACCTCCGCGCCCAAAGGCTTGATGGCTTCCAGAAAATCCGGCCAGCTCTTTTCCACGGCTTCGGCCCCGGCAATGGGCAGTTCCAGCCCGGCGGCCAATGCCAGCACCGTCAGACTCATGACCACGCGGTGGTCGTTGTGGCCCGAAAGGGGCGCTGCCGGGGCATGGAGCGCCCCCGCACAGCCGTGGATGGTAATGGTGCCGCCCTCGCTTTCCAGTACGCCGCCGCAGGCCCGCAGTTCAGTCTCCATAGCCTCGATGCGGTCGCTTTCCTTGATGCGGAGCCGCTCGGCGTTCCGGATGACCGTGGTACCCTCGCACAGCAGGCCCAGCACCATCAGCACAGGGCCCAGATCCGGGCAGTCGGCAAGGTCGATGTCCACCCCATGGAGCGGGGCTTTTTCAAACACGATGCTCTGCTCTGTGCGGGTGAACTGTGCGCCGCACCGGCGCAGGATATCCAGAATGGCGGCATCGCCCTGCAGGGTCTTCTCAGCAAGGCCGGTGATGGTCACGCCGCCGGTCACAGCACCCAGCACAGCGGGGAAGGCCGCCTGACTGTAATCGCCCTCCACAGTGTGATCGCAGGGGTGATACTGCTGCCCGCCGGGGATCTCCAGCGTGGTGTCATCCAGCCAGCGGCTGGTCACCCCAAAGGTCTGCTGCACGGCACGGGTCATGTCGATGTAGCTGCGGCTCTCCACCGGCGGGACGAGGTGCAGGGTGCTTGTTTCTGCCAGCAGGGGCAGGGCAAACAGCAGCCCGCTGATGAACTGGCTGGACACATTGCCCGCCAGCTCATACTCCCCGGGCGTCAGGGCACCTTCCACGGTCAGCCCGGCCGGGGAATGCTCAAACCGCAATTTTTGCTTTTGATATAACGCTTCGTATACAGACTGCGGCCGTTCCATCAGCCGCCCGCGGCCGGTAAAGGTAACTTCCTGCCCGGTCAGGCTGGCCAGCGGGATGAGGAACCGCAGGGTGCTGCCGCTCTCGCAGCAGTCCACGGGAGCCGTCACCGGACGGAAACCGCCCAGTCCCTCCACCACGGCATCGTTTGTGCCGGTGGTGACCCGGGCGCACAGCTGACCCGCTGCCCCCAGCGTGGCCGAGATATCCTTGCTGAAGGCAAGGTTCCGGATGTGGGAAGTGCCCTTTGCCAGCGCCGCGCACAGCACCGCCCGGTGGGCCATGCTCTTGCTGGGGGGCGCGGTGATGGTGCCGCTGACCTCACGGGCGCGTTTTATTGTGATATTCATCTTACATATCCCGCCCGATGGCCCATGCCACCTGACGGCACTTTGCCATGGCCTGTGCAAAGGCGTCCGGGGTCAGGCACTGGGCACCGTCGCTCCAGGCGTGGCGGGGATCATAGTGGACTTCCACTTCCAGACCGTCGGCACCGGCGGCCACTGCGGCGATCATCATGGGCTCCACAAGGTTTGCCTTGCCGGTGGCGTGGCTGGGGTCCACAATAACGGGCAGGTGGGTCTTTTCGTGGATGATGGGCACAGCGGACAGGTCCAGCGTGTTGCGGGTGTACTTTTCAAAGGTGCGGATGCCGCGCTCGCAGAGGATGACCTGCTCGTTGCCGCCGGCCATGATATACTCGGCGCTCATGATCCACTCCTCGATGGTGTTGCACAGGCCGCGCTTGAGCAGCACCGGCTTGTGCATCTTGCCCACGGCCTTGAGCAGCTGGAAGTTCTGCATATTGCGGGCACCGATCTGCACCACGTCCACATACTCCTCAAACTCGGGGATGCGGTCTTCGCTCATCAGCTCCGAAACGATGGGCATGCCGGTAGCTTCGCGGGCCTTGACCATGTCCAGGATACCCTCGGTCTCCAGACCCTGGAAGGAGTAGGGGGAGGTGCGGGGCTTGTAGGCGCCGCCGCGGAACAGGGTGGCACCGCCGGCCTTGACGCCCTGGGCAATGCGCAGAGCCTGCTCGGCGCCCTCAATGCTGCAGGGGCCTGCCATCACGGCGATCTTCTCGCCCTTGCCGATCTTCACGCCGCCGCAGTCGATGACGGAATCGGCCGGGTGGAACAGGCGGTTGGCGCGCTTGTAGGGGGCCGACACACGGGTCACGTTGTCGATCCAGGGGTTGGCCAGCACATCCCGCTCGTCGATCTTGGTGGTGTCGCCCACCAGACCAAACACGTTGTAGTCCTTGCCGGTGATCAGGGTCACATCGAGGCCCTGCTTCTCAAAGCGGTCCACGATCTTTTCCAGTTCTTCCTTCGGGGTGCCTTTTTTGGTCGAAATAATCATCTTGTTTCTTTTCCTTTCTTACTGCACTAAATGCGTCTGTGCGCTGCCATCCATCCGGAGCAGCTGCACCAGATACGCACACGCATGGACATAGCCGTTGATGCCCTCCCCGGCAAAGCGGCCCTGACAGCCAAACGACACCACGTCGATGCTGCGGAAGGGCTCTTTTCCACTGGGGTCTGCCAGCATCACTTCCACAGCCGGAACACCGCATACCTGCAGCGCTTCCAGAATGGCCACGCTGTAATAGGCGTAGCCGCCCGGGTTCAGCACAATGCCGTCGGCCCGGCCTGCCGCCGACTGGATCTCATCGATGAGGTCGCCCTCGTGGTTGGACTGGAAAAATTCCACCTGAATGTCCATCTGGGCACAGCAGGCTTCAATGTAATCCAGCAGGGTATTGTAATCGATCTGCCCCTCCACCCCGGGTTCCGTGAACTGCATCAGGTTGAGGCTGGGGCCGTTAATGATCAAAAATTTCATCCAGTGCCTCCATTGCCGCCGCCACGGCATCGGCCACGGTGGTCTTGTTGGGAACCACGGCATCGGCCGCCGCCAGATAGAGCGGGCGGCGCTGGGCCTCCATCTCCTTCAGGGCCTCCGGGCTGGTGGAAAGCGGACGTCCGCCGCCCACGCTCAGGGCACTGAGGGGCCGGTCGATGAACAGCACCACGCCGTTCTGCCGCAGAGCCCGCAGGTTTTCCGGCCGCTTGATGACGCCGCCCCCGCAGGAAAGCACCTGCCGCCCCTCTTTGGCAAAGCGGGCGGTCTGCTCGGTCTCCTTTTTCCGGAAGCCGTCCTCCCCCTCGGCCGCAAAGATATCGGGGATGCTGCGGCCCTCGGCCTTGACGATCTCCTCGTCCAGATCCACGAACCGCTTGCCCAGCCGCTCTGCAAGGGCGCGGCCCAGCGTGGTCTTGCCCGAAGAAGGCATCCCGATCAGGGCAACATTCAGCTGCTCCCGCCGCAGAGCCGCCGTGATGCGGGCGATCTCCGCCGGGGCATCGTCGAACTTCCGGTCCAGGAAATATTCCGCCGCGTACACGGCCTGTGCCACCAGCATGGCAAGACCGCCCACGGCCACGGGCACGCCCACTTCCTCGGCCCGGAGGATAAGTTCCGTTTTATCCGGGTTGTACACCACATCCAGCACCGCTTCCAGCCCGGGCATGGCGGCCACATCCAGATTGCAGACCCCCACGTTGGGGTACATGCCCGCCGGGGTGGTGTTGATGACGATCTGCGCCCCGCTGGCCGCAGCCTCGGCGTAGCTCAGTTCGCCTTTTGCCCGGTCGGGGGTGCGGCTGACGGTCAGCACCTTTGCCGCGCCCTTATCGTGGGCTACGGCGCTGGTGGTGTTGTGGGTACCGCCGGTGCCCAGAATGACCACCGTTTTGCCTGCAAAGTCCACGCCGTTGGCATCGCACAGATGGGCAAAGCCCATGTAATCGGTGTTGTAGCCGTAGAGCAGGCCGTTTTTGTTCACCACCGTGTTCACGGCCCCGATGGCCTTGGCCCGCGGGTCGATGTAGGAGCAGTATTCCATGACCAGCTTTTTGTAGGGGATGGTCACATTGATAGCCTTGAACTGCCGTTTTTGCAGGAACGCCCGGGCCTCGCCCTCCGTGGGCAGGGGGCACAGGTCGTACCGGTAGCCGCAGAGCATCTCATGGATGATCTTGGAGTAAGAATGGCCCAGCTTGGAGCCAATGAGTCCGTATTCCATCACAGTTCCTCCCGGCGGTAGCCTGCGGGGTCTTCCATCCACGCCATGCCGTACTTTGCCGTGAGCAGGTCGCCCACCGCCAGTGCGGCGGCACAGGTCTGCACAATGGCGGCACGGGGCACGATGCAGGGATCGTGCCGGCCCTGAATGGACAGCTCCGCATTCTGTTTTGCGATATAATCCACCGTCTGCTGGGGCTTGTAGATGCTGGGGGTGGGCTTGACCACGGTGCGGAAGACCACCGGCATCCCGTTGGCAATGCCGCCGTTCAGGCCCGCGTTGTGGTTGGTGGCCGTCACGATGCGGCCTTCCTGCATCCGGAAGGGGTCGTTGGCCTCGGAACCCTTCTGGTCCGCAAAGGAGAAGCCGCTGCCGAACTCAATGCCCTTGACCGCCGGAACGGAAAAGGCTGCGTGGGCGATCACGCTCTCCACGCTGTCAAAATAGGGTTCGCCCACACCGGCGGGCAGGCCCAGGATGGCTGTTTCCAGCACACCGCCCACGCTGTCGCCAGCGGAACCGGCGGCGCGGATGGCCGTCTTCATGGGTCCTTCCACCGCTTCGTCCAGCAGGGCAAAGCCCTCGGGCTTTGCCAGCAGGCGCTCTGCCTGTGCGGCCAGTGCGGCAGGGTCATCCAGTGCAAAGGGGGTGTCGGAGACCCCCGCACACCGCCCGATGTGGGTGACGATGTTGATCCCGGCCCGGTTCAGTGCCCCCAGCACGACGGCACCGCCCGCCACCAGCGCAGCGGTGATCCGGCCCGAAAAATGCCCACCGCCCCGGGCGTCCTGAAAGCCGTGGTATTTGGCATAGGCGGTGTAATCCGCATGGCCGGGCCGCAGCAGGTCTGCGGTCTTGGCATAGTCGGCACTGCGGGTGTTCTGATTTTCGATCATCATGGCAATGGCGGTGCCGGTGGTGCGGCCGTTGACGACGCCGGAGAGGAACTTCACGGCATCCGCCTCCACCCGGGGGGTGGAAAGGCCGTCGCCCCGGGCACGGCGCTTGTCCATGCAGGCGGCCACAAAGGCTTCGTCCACCGGAACGCCTGCGGCCATGCCGTCCAGCACAGCGCCAATGGCGGCCCCGTGGCTCTCGCCAAAAATGGTCAGCGAAAGGTCGCTGCCAAAGGTATTCTTCATGGCTTATTCCTCCATGCCCAGCAGGGGACGCAGCCCCTCCACAGGGATGGTCTCGGCCCGCCAGCAGCCAAGGCCCGGCACCTTGATGACGGTGATCTGACCGCCCTGGGCCTTTTTGTCATGCAGCATCTCGGCCAGCACCTTTTCCTTGTTGTAGGTGGTGCGGGTGGGCAGGCCGATGCGGCGGTACACCCCGCGCACCCGCTTCTGCAGTGCCTTGGATTCGATCATGGGCAGCATACCCAGTGCCACGCACTCGCCGTGGAACAGGCCCACGGTGCGGCGGCCCTTGACGCCCTTGACGGCCTCGATGCCATGGCCGATGGTGTGGCCGAAATTGAGGGCCTTGCGCATCCCCTGCTCTGTTTCGTCCTGCTCCACGATGTTCTTTTTGAACCGCAGGCTGCGGTAGATGATCTCGTTGATCTGGTCGTCGATATCGCCCTTTTCAAAAATGGCGAACAGCTCCGGGTCTGCCAGCAGACCGGCCTTGACCGCCTCGGCCAGACCGTTGATGTAGTGGCGGCGGGGCAGGGTGGCCAGCGTTGCCGGGTCCACGATGACCAGCTTGGGCTGCCAGAAAGCGCCCACGATATTCTTGGTGTCGCCCAGGTCCACCGCCGTTTTGCCGCCAATGGAGGAATCGATCATGGAAAGGGTAGTGGTGGGGCAGTTGATGAAATCGATGCCCCGCATATAAATGGAGGCCGCAAACCCGGCCAGGTCGCCCACAACGCCGCCGCCCACGGCCACCACAAGGTCGCCGCGGCCCATGCCAAACTCCAGCATCTGCTTCAGAACACTTTCCAGCACCTTGAAGCTCTTGCTGGCCTCGCCCTGCGGCACGGTGATGATCTTTGCTTCGCGGCACTGGTCGGCCACCCGCTGGGCATACTGGGCAGGCACGCCGCTGTCGGTGACAACGGCCGCCTTGCGGTCCAGCCGGGCAAACTGGTACAGGTTCTCCAGTGCGCCGTTCTTCAGGATGATGTCATAGCTGCGCTCGCCCAGATTCATGGTGAGCTTGGTTCCGATGAAGTCGCTCATTTTGTATACACTCCTAACAGCCGTACCGTGCGGCAGACATGATTCAGTTCGCGCAGAAGCGCCGCAGTCTCGCTGGCGGTGGGGTCGCCCACCAGCTCAACGTAAAAATAGTAATCAAAGGGGACATGGGGCAGCGGGCGGCTCTTGATGGACTCCATGTCGTAGCCGCTGGCACCAATGACCTGAATGACCTCGGCCAGCTTGCCGGGTTTGTTGTCCAGCGTGAACAGCAGCGAGAACCGGTTGCCTGCCGTGGGCTTTTCGCGGCTGAGGACGATGAAGCGGGTGGTGTTGTCGCCGTCGGTGTTGATGCTGGGCACCAGCACTTCCAGCCCGTAGAGGGCCGCCGTTTCCACGCTGGCAATGGCGGCCTTGGTCTTATCGCCGCTTTCCGCCACGAACTTTGCCGCCATGGCCGTGTTGGGCATGGCCGATGCCGGCAGGCCGAACTGCCGCAGGAAGGTCTCGCTCTGGGCAATGGCCTGCTGGTGGCTGTACACGTGGGTCACATCGCTCAGCTGGGTGCCGGGCAGCACCAGCAGGTTCTGGGAGATGGGCAGATCATAGACATCCACCACCCACAGCCCGGGGTGGTTGTAGCACAGATCCAGCACCGCCGACACATCGCCCGCATGGCTGTTTTCAAAGGGCACCACGCCGTGGGCAGCATCGCCCTTTTCCACGGCATCGAACACCTCATCCCAGGTGGGATAGCTCACCGCCTCGGCATGGGGAAACAGGGCCCGCAGGGCGATATGGGCAAAAGCCCCCTCCACGCCCTGATAGGCGGCGCGGTTCCGGCCCAGCACCTCGGCCTCATACTGTTTGGCCACATCCATCATGTGCTGCACGTGGTCCCGGTAATAGGGGCGCAGGGCCGGGTCCTGAATGCGGGCCTCGGCTTTGTCCAGCACCACTGCCTCCCGGGCTGCGTCAAAGATCGGCAGGCCGTGGGCGGCCTTGTACTGCGCTACGCTGAGTACCGCCGCCATCCGCCGCTCAAACAGTGCGGCCAGCTCGGCGTCCACCGTGTCGATCTCGCGGCGGGCCTGTTCCAGTGCGTCCATCATTCCACATCCTTTGTTACGTGATACTGGATTAGTATACCATAACCCGGACACGGAAACAACAAAGTGCCCATTCTTTCAGGGCGGATAACTTTTCAACTCCGGGCCGCCTGAAACGAAGAAAATTGCAAAGAAAAACCCTCTCCGGCATCGTATCCGCGACACTGGAGAGGGCTTTGCTCAAAATTTCTTCAGATCTTCCCGGCTCCGCGCCCTGCCATAGTACCGCCCATAGGGGTTTTCCAGGTCGGAAGCGCGGGGCGGAGCGGGCCGCTCCTGCGGCGGGGCGGCAGGAGCCGGGCGGCGGGGGGCGCCCCGGCTGCATTTCACCACACGGAACCGCATGGTGTCAGCCCTCGGCGCTGGCGGTGGACACGGCCCCGGCCGTCATGGCCTGCCAGAGTTCTTCGCCGCCCTTGAGGTTGTCGGCACTGCCGGAGTTCCATGCGCCCCGCATCCCCACATAGAAATCGGCCAGATAGGTCTGGCTGTCGCCGCCTGCGGCGTGGGTGGTGTCGGGGGCATAGCTGCCCAGATCCAGCGCCGTCAGTGCCGGGCAGTCGGTCCAGCGGTAGACCATGTTCCACCAGTCGCCGTCTTCTCCGGACACCGGCAGGCTGCCGTCCAGATACCGCAGGGTGCCGGTGCTTTCCTCAAAGCCGGCGGGGTCATAGAGCAGGAACACCGAACTCAGCGCGCCCTGCACATCGGTGGAAAGCTTGATGGTGCCCGCCATGGTCAGGTAGGCTTCGCTCTCCGTTTCCGTGTCGCCCTGGGAGTAGTCCATGGTGTAGACGTTCAGGGCCACCACCACCTTGCCGTCCCCGTTCAGGTCTTCGCCAAACTGTGCAAGCTGGGTCTGAAGGGCGTTCACGGTGTCGTCCGGCAGGTAATAGGGGGCCACCACGGCCACATTGTAGTCGGGCTTGGTGGTAAAGAAATACTGCCCGATGAAATTGTACCCCACAAAAACCACTGCAATGCCGATCAGGATCACCCATTTCAGGTTGTAATCCCACCAGTTGGCCCACTTTTCGCGGCGGGTATACTGTTTTTGGGCCGGGCGGGTGAGGTCTGCGGGGTCAATGTCGCGCTCATAACGATAGCTTGCCATAATTCTCCTTACAACTGTGCCAGAATGGTCTGCCGGACGGCATCGGGCAGCTGTTTCTGCTCTGCCTTGCTCATTCCGGCCGTCTGGATGGGGGGCAGGATGCGGACATGGATAGAACCGGGCGTTGCCCGGTTGCCGTGGGCCTCAAACAGGCCCCGCGCGCCGGAGATGGCCACCGGAACCACCGGAACGCCTGTTTTGATGGCAATGCGGAAGGCACCGGCCTTGAACTCGCCTGCGCCGCCTTCCTCACCCTTGTAGCGGGTGCCCTCGGGGAAGATGACAAAGCTCCTGCCGCCCTCCACGATGGCCGTGGCGTCGTTCAGGGCCTTGACGGAAGCCCGGATGTCATCCCGCTTGACGAACACGCAGCCCAGCAGCTTCATCCAGCGGTTGAGCAGGGGGATCTTTTCCAGCTCCTCCTTGGCAAGGATGCCGTGGGGCGCGTCCAGCGCCACCAGCAGGATGGGGATGTCGTAGTAGCTGCGGTGGTTGCCCACAAACACGCAGGGGCCGTCCTTGGGGATGTTCTCCCGGCCCTCCACCACCATCTGGGCCCCGGTCACGTTCAGGATGCCCTGACTCCAGTGGGGGATATGCTGGCGGACGATCTGCTCCACCGTATCCAGATCCCCGGCGGCAAGGGCGCGCTCGCCCCGGCGCAGGACCCCGTAATGCACGATCATGTAGCCGAACAGATAAATGAATAACGCAATGGTGCGTAAAATGCTCACAACTCTTTCCTCCTTCTGGCCTGAAAAGCCATTGTCATTGTAACACACTTTGGGGCAAAATGGGAGAGAACACACTTTTTTTACAAATGAATGCGGTTACGGCTTGCAAAATCCACAAAATCCGGGTATATTTATAAGCAGAAAGGTAGCACAATGGCATTTCCTACGGTTTTGCCTCTGGCTGCCCATCACATAAGAGAGGTATTCCGGAACAAATGGGACTTTTTCCTTCATCCAAAGATTTCAAGGACGGGCCGGGCGTGGAAAAGGACGCCCCCCGCAAAACGGGCGTCGGCCGCTTTTTTGAGCTGGTAGGCCGCGACATGAGCGGGATGTTCCTTGCAAACCTGCTCACCTGCATCGGCTTTCTGCCGGCCATCTGCCTGGTGTACATCGGTTTCCTGATGAACAACCTGACCGTCATGATCTTGAGCGCCGTGGTGGGCGGCGTGTTCGCAGGGCCGGCACTGGCCGGCATGTACGATACCGTGCTGCGCGCCCTGCGCGACGAAGCCGGTTACTGGTGGACCACCTACCGCCGGGCCTTCAAACAGAACTTCAAGGCCAGCATCCTGCCCGGCATCCTGTACACCGTGGTGGTCACGGTGCAGATCTTCCTGGTGTATTTCTGCTTCAACATGCTGTACCACGGCACCAACGTGGGCGTTCCCATGTGGGTGGCCACCGTGCTGAATCTGGTGCTGCTGCACATGCTGTTCTCTTATATGTGGCCTCAGGTGGTGCTGCTGGATCAGCCCCTGCTCCAGACCCTGAAAAACAGCGCCAACTGCATGATCGCCTTCCTGCCCCATGCGCTGGCCGCTTCGCTGGTCACCATCATCTTCTGGGGTCTTGTGATCCTGTGCATGCCCCTGGGCCTGCTGCTCATGCTGGTGTTCGGCTTCTGGTTCCAGTGCGAGATCTGCTGCCAGATCGTCTATGGCGACCTGAACCGGGTGTTCCACATTGAGGAGAACATCCAGAAGCTCCACGATGCTGAGTTGGACGCTGCCCTCCGGGCAGAGCGGAGCGAAAACAGCTCCGAAGAATGATTTTACACCGCCCACAGCGCGCAAAGGAGAGAAGTGCGGATGGAACAACGGAACAATCTGGTGCTGCAGGGCACTGAGACCTTCTCCCGGGGCGCACTGGACAATGTGGCGCTGGAGAGCGGGGCCGTGGTGCTGGACTCCTCCGCCGGGCGTTACCTGCCCTATGGCAGCTACACTACCCCGGAGTTTGCCATGCCCGCGTTCTGCAACC
>CAVDVT010000007.1:0-5856 GCA_963612415.1 bacterium
GCATTGCCCATGTGCCTGCCCGGGTCAAGTGCGCCGTGCTGGCATGGCATACGCTGGAAGAAGCCCTGGACGGTGAGGGCAAGGTAAACAAGTAACCCAAACAGAAAATGGCCGCTGCAAATGCAGCGGCCATTTTTATTTACCACTCTGTATCTTCGTCCGCGCCCACCGTGGTGGTCACCTTGGTGCGGCGGAACATGCTTTCCACAATGGCGCAGTATTTATCGGCCAGGCAGACGATCACTGCCTCGCGGCAGGCCGGGACATGGCGGAAGGTCAGCGGCCACATGTGACTGGCAATGATGTTCTGCTCCTTGCGGGTGATGCCGAACACCTTCTGGGCGTTCACGCAGGCACACCCCGGGTGGGAGAAGCCGTGCATCTCAAACAGCCGGCGCAGGCCGTGGAACGTGCCCTTTTTGTGCCAGTCGTAAAGGTAAAAGTCGTGGAGGAAGGCACCCACCGCCAGCGAGGTCTCGTCGGCACCCAGATGGAAGCGGTGGTTCATCCAGCAGCTCACCATGACCACATTTTTGCAATGCTGATAAGTAGTGACATCCCCATGCTGGATAAATTCCCGCATTTCCTGCACCTTGGGGTGATGATCGTATTGTTCCAGAATGGCGTAAAGCTGTTCACGTTCTGCCTGAGAAAGCTGCATCGATGGAGTCCCTTTCTTTTTCTGAAAAACAGCGGTTCAGCTGCGGAGCTGCACCGGGTTGGAGTTGCCAAAGTTCTCGGCATCCGAGGGATTTTCGCGGGTCAGGCTCAGATCCACCA
The DNA here is from genome assembly GCA_963612415.1 of bacterium. Lineage (GTDB taxonomy): Bacteria > Bacillota > Clostridia > Oscillospirales > Ruminococcaceae > Faecalibacterium. Next base: position 781 of record CAVDVT010000007.1, read on the forward strand.
GGTACTGTTTGCCGTCGCCCAGGGCTTCCAGCTCGGCCAGTTTTGCCTCAGCCGATGCCTTGTCCGGATACCACTGGATCAGGAAGAAGTTCTCTGCTTCCACACCGTAGTACAGCCACTGGCCGTCTGCACGGAGCAGGTCATCCAGATGATCCACCTCGTCCCCGTCGGTCAGGCCAAGGCCCTCCTCGGCGTAGACGTTTTCCGGCTCCACCTGAAGCACTTCGATCACCTGAATGGCGCTTTGCAGGTATTCGTCCTGCGAGATGCTTTTGTCCGAGCGTTCCCAGCCCGTCAGAAATGCCTGCATCAGCAGGTTCTTGACAGAGATTTCCGGCTTTGCCATAATCGTTCCTCTTTCCTCGTTTGTCTTCGCTGACCAGTATACGCCTAATATTGTGAAAGGTCAACTATTTCTTTCTTAATTTTTTGTAGCAACGCCCAAAATCAGGACGTCGTTTCATGGATTTTCGTTGGTTAAACAACCATTTCAAAGGTTTCGTTCAGCCACTCCAGCGCCAGCTGCACCCAATGGGCGCGGTGGGCGTCGGCGGCATTGACCTCTGCGGTGCAGATGCTGGTGCCGTGGCGGCCCTTCTGGAACAGATGTGCTTCGCAGGGCACATGGTGCTTCCGCAAGGCCGCCACCAGCAGCAGGGTGTTTTCCACCGGCACCGTCTCGTCCTCCATGGTATGCCACACAAAGACCGGCGGTGTCCGGGGCGTGATCTTATCTTCCAGCGTGAACGCCTGCTGTGCGGCCAGGTCTGTGCTGCCCGCCAGCTGGGCAAAACTGCCCCGGTGGGCAAATTCTCCGGCCGTGATCACCGGGTAGCCCAGGATCACCGCATTGGGCCGGGCCTGCCGGGGCTCCCCGGGCAGCGCCAGCACTGCACTGGACAGGGCCAGATGTCCGCCGGCTGAAAAGCCGCACACCGCGATCTTTTCCGGCAGGATGTTCCACGCCTCTGCTTTGCTGCGCAGCAGCTTCAGGGCAGCATCCAGCTGGCGCAGGGGCAGGTAGTTCTGCGCGCCCTCCCCCACACTGTATTCCAGCACCGCTGTGTGGTACCCCGCCGCCGCAAACTGCAGTGCCACCGGGTCGCCCTCCCGGGGGCTGACATGATTGTAGCCCCCGCCGGGCACCACCAGCACCAGCGGACGCCGCACCGCATCCGGCATGGCGGCCGAGGCGGTGCGCAGCATCACGCGGAGCCTGCCGCCGCCGGGCAGGGCAAGGTTTTCAAACTGCATTCCGTTTCCCCTTTTTCTGCAAATTTCTGTTCCATTATAATCCCTGCTCCGCCCCAAGTAAAGGCAGCGGAAAGCATTTCTGAACTTTTTATGAAAGGGCTTGATTTTTGTTTCAAAGCGGTGTATATTAGCACTCGAAATATATGAGTGCTAAATCATCAGCACGGCAGCTTTTCCTTTTGAGAAAGGCAAATTTGATTCAAAAGAGGTTTTGTATTATGGCGAAGAAAGAATTTCAGGCTGAAAGCAAAAAGTTGATGGATATGATGATCAACTCCATCTACACCAACAAGGAGATCTTCCTGCGGGAGCTGATCTCCAACGCTTCGGACGCCATCGACAAGCTTTATTATAAGAGCCTGACCGACACTTCTGTGGGCATGAACAAGGGCGATTTCCGCATCCTGCTCACCCGTGACAAAGATAACCGCCTGCTGACCATCTCCGATAACGGCATCGGCATGACCAAGGAGGAGCTGGAGCAGAACCTGGGCACCATTGCTCATTCCGGTTCGCTGGATTTCAAAAAGGACAACAAGGACGAGAACATCGACATCATCGGCCAGTTCGGCGTGGGATTCTACTCCGCTTTCATGGTGGCCGACAAAGTCACCGTCATCTCCAAGGCCTACGGTTCGGACGAAGCCTGGCAGTGGGAGTCCAGCGGTGCTGACGGCTATGAGCTGACCCCCGCCGAAAAGGAAACTGCCGGCACTGACATCATCCTGCACATCAAGGACAGCACCGACACCGACAACTATGAGAACTTCCTGGACGAGTACGGCATTGTGGCCATTGTCAAGAAGTACAGCGATTATGTGCGCTATCCTATCCAGATGGAACGGGAAAAGAGCCGCCAGAAGCCCGAACCCGATCCCAAGCCTGAGGATTACAAGCCGGAGTGGGAAACTTACACCGAGCTGGAGACCCTGAACAGCATGGTGCCCATCTGGAAAAAGCAAAAGAGCGAAGTGACCGACGAGGAGTACGCCAACTTCTATAAGGACAAGTTCAACGATTACTCCGACCCCGCCCGCGTCATTGTGAGCCGCACCGAGGGCACTGCAAACTACAACGCCCTGCTGTTCGTGCCCAGCCACCGTCCCTACGACTTCTACACCAAGGAGTATGAAAAGGGTCTGGCCCTGTACGCTTCCGGCGTCCTCATCATGGAAAAGTGCGCCGACCTGCTGCCCGATTACTTCAGCTTTGTCAAGGGCATTGTGGACAGCCAGGATCTGAGCCTGAACATCAGCCGTGAGATGCTGCAGAAGGACAACCAGCTCAAGCTGATCCACAACGCACTGGAAAAGAAGATCAAGAACGAACTCCACGCCATGCTGGCCAACGACCGCGAGAAGTACGAGGAGTTCTGGAAAGAGTTTGGCCGCCAGATCAAGTTTGGTGCCTACTCCGATTACGGCATGCACGCCGAGCTGCTGCGCGACCTGCTGCTGTTCTGGTCCGCCAAGGAGCAGAAGATGGTCACCCTGCAGGAGTATATCGACAAGATGCCCGCCGAGCAGAAGTTCATCTACTTTGCCGCCGGCGACTCCACCGACCGTCTGGCCAAGCTGCCCGCCGCTGAGCTGGTCATGGACAAGGGCTACGATGTCCTGCTGCTGACCGAGGATGTGGACGAGTTCTGCCTGCAGATCCTGCGCACCTACCCCCGCAAGGATGCCGAGGGCAAGGATGGCACCGTGGAGTTCAAGAATGTCAACAGCGGCGATCTGGGCCTTGAGACCGAGGATGAGAAGAAGGCCGCTGAGGATGCCACCACCGAGAACAAGTCCCTGTTTGACGCCATGAAGGATGCCCTGAACGGCAAGGTCAAGGAGGTCAAGGTCTCCACCCGCCTGAAGGATCACCCCGTCTGTCTGAGTGCAGAAGGCCCCCTGTCCATTGAGATGGAAAAGGTGCTGTCCAAGCAGCCCGGCAGCGAGGGCGTCAAGAGCGACAAGGTGCTGGAAGTGAACATCAACCACCCCGTGTTCGCCGTGCTGAAAGCAGCCCAGGAGGCTGGCGATACCGAAAAGGTCAGCAAGTACAGCAGCCTGCTCTATGCACAGGCCCAGCTGATCGAGGGTCTGCCCGTAGATGACCCTGCCGCCTACGCCGAAGCTGTCTGCAGCCTGATGAAGTGATCTCCGCTCTGCTGAGCGATTCATAACGTTACCCCCTTAACAAAAGAGCCGTGTTCCGCTATAATAAAGTGGAACACGGCTTTTTTCATTTGAGGAGGATCACAGCCCATGGAGCCACGACGCAGCAAACATTTTCTTGCCCATATCCCCACCATTGCCCTGCTGGTATTATTCGCCATGTCGGCACCGTTGGGCATCCTGTTCTTCATCCTGCGGGCCATTGACCGGGACGCTGAGAAAAAGGAGCAGGAAAACGCGGAATATTCCAGCGATTTCCGCCCGCAGGACACCCGCCAGAGCTGGGACAATGAGACGGTTTACGGCCACGACCTCCCCACCGAAGAACAGAAAAAAGCCAAAAAGTGGCACAGAGTCGTTACCACGCTCTGCACGGTGTTCGGTGCGGTGTTCCTCGTGGCAGGCATTGCCGAGATGTCCGACCTCATCAGTTTGTGGGGCTACTGGTCCTACTGGGGCGAATTCTTCTCCGCACTGGCCGAGATCATCGGCGGCGGTGCGGCGCTGTTCACCGGCCTGCGGATGAACCGTGCCCACAAACTGGAGCGCAAGCTGGACAAGATCGTGGGCGACCGGAACAATATCCCGCTGGACGAGCTGTTTGCCGCCGCGGGCATTGACGCTGCCCATGGCCGGGCTGCTGTGGAACGCGCCATTGACCACGGATACTTCGGCGCCGACGCTTACATCGACAACCGCACCAACATCCTTGTGGTGCGGGGTGCGGCTCCCCAGCCTCCCAAACCGGCAGAGCCCGCCCCGGCTCCTGCCCAGGAAGACCAGTATGCCGCCCTGCAGCGCCAGCTCCGGCAGGCCAACGATGCCATTCCCGACCCGGTGATGACGGCCAAGATCTCCCGGCTGGAGGAGGTCAGCGCCCGCATCTTTGCGCTGGCCAAAAAGGACCCCGGCAAAAAGGCACAGCTGCAAAAATTCATGGACTACTACCTGCCCACCTCCCTGAAGCTGCTGAACACCTACGCCCAGCTCTCGGCGCAGGATGTGCAGGGAGCCAACATCACCGAAGCAAAGCAGAGCATTGAGCGCAGCATGGATCTGCTCATCACGGCCTTTGAGAACCAGCTGGACAAACTGTTTGCCTCCGACGCTTTGGACGTTACCGCCGACATCGCCGCACTGGAAGGGATGCTGAACCTCGACGGGCTCACCGGCAGCGATTTCACCCCCCGGAACACCTCCCCGGAACTGCGTTGACCTTTCATCGAAATGCAACAATAATACATGGTCTTTTCTCAGCAGAATCTTTATTATAGAACCAGGAAGAATGGGGCCGATGCCCCTTTTGAATCTACTGTTCATCACAAAGAGGAGGAACTCGCCATGATGAAACCGATTTCTGTCTGGAAGCAGGAGCTGGACGGCGGCACCCACACCGCACGGCTGGCCTCCCTTTACTGCTGTGCGCCTGAGCAGACCCCGGCCCAGGCAGCCCGCTACAAGGCGGTGCTGGATGGCCTGGAAGCATCCTTTGGCCCCCACGCTGAAGCCGGGCTGTACAGCGCCCCCGGCCGCACCGAGATCGGCGGCAACCACACTGACCATCAGCATGGCCGGGTGCTGGCAGGCAGTGTCAATATTGACATGATCGCCGCTGCAGCTCCCAACAGCCTGAACCAGCTGCGCGTCCAGAGCGAAG
>CAVDVT010000007.1:5964-16113 GCA_963612415.1 bacterium
GCGAAGGGTACGACCTGTGCGTCATCGATCTGGCCGACCTTGCCGCCCGCAAGGAGGAGGAAAACACCACCATGTCCCTGCTGCGGGGCGAGTGCGAAGCTTTCCGCCAGCGGGGTGCCGTTCTTTCGGGTCTGGATGTCTACATTTCCTCCAATGTGCCCAAGGGCAGCGGCGTATCGTCCTCGGCTGCCTTTGAAGTGCTGATCGGCGTTATCCTCAACGACTGCTTCATGACCGAAAAGGTCTCCCCCATTGCCATTGCACAGATCGGCCAGTGGGCCGAGAACGTCTACTTTGGCAAGCCCTGCGGCCTGATGGACCAGATGGCTTCCAGCGTGGGCAACATTATCACCATCGATTTTGCCGACCCCGCCCACCCCGTGGTGGAGCCTGTTCCGGTCGATTTCTCCAAGGCCGGCCTCGCACTCTGCATCCTGGATTCCGGTGCTGACCACGCGGACCTGACCGACGAGTATGCCGCCATTCCCACGGAATGCCGTGCCGTGGCCGCTGTCTGCGGCGGCGAGGTGCTGCGGGATGTTCCCTTTGAGACTTTTCTTGCCAAACTGCCCGAGTGCCGCAAGGCCTGCGGCGACCGGGCCGTTCTCCGTGCGTTCCACGTCTATGCCGACAATGACCGGGTGGCAAAGCAGGTGGAAGCCCTGCGCGCCGATAACTTTGCCGCTTTCCTTACGCTGGTGAATGCCTCCGGCCTGAGCAGCTGGGAGTACCTGCAGAACGTGATCCCCGCCGGGTACAAAGAGCATCAGGAAGTGGCTGTGACCATTGCCGCAGCCAAGCACTTCCTGCACGGCGAGGGCGCTGTGCGCGTCCACGGCGGCGGTTTTGCCGGCACCGTGCAGGCCTTTGTGCCGGTGGCCATGCTGGCTGACTTCAAGGCACAGATGGAAGCCATTCTGGGCAAGGGCCGCTGCCACATCCTCTCCATCCGTCCGGAAGGGGGCGCTGTGCTGTGATCTCCACTGCCATCCAACAGCTTGTCAACTATGGTCTGGACACCGGGCTCATCCTGCCCGATGACGAGATCTACATCCGCAACCAGCTGCTCATGACCATGCAGCTGGACAGCTTTACGGAACCCGAAGGCGATGTGTGCTACACCGATCTGGAAAGCATCCTGAAAACGTTGGTGGACGATGCCGTGGCCCGCAGCGTGTGCGAAGACAACAGCACCGCCCGGGACCTGTTCGACACCCGGCTCATGGGTGTGCTGACCCCGCGCCCCAGCATCGTGCGCGCCAACTTTGAGGAGCGGTACGAGAACGAGGGCCCCCAGGCCGCCACCGACTGGTTCTATGAATTCAGTCAGGACACCGATTACATCCGCCGCTACCGCATCAAGCGGGATCTGAAGTGGGTCACCAAAACGCCCTACGGTGATCTGGACATCACCATCAACCTGTCCAAACCCGAAAAAGACCCCAAGGCCATTGCCGCTGCAAAGCTTGCTCCCCAGAGCGCTTACCCCAAGTGCCAGCTCTGCGTGGAGAACGAGGGCTATGCCGGCCGGATGAACCATCCCGCCCGCGAGAACCACCGCATCATCCCGCTGACCATCAACGGCAGTGCATGGAACCTTCAGTACAGCCCCTACGTTTACTACAACGAACACTGCATCGTCTTCAACAACCAGCATACCCCCATGAAGATCGAGCGGGCCACCTTCCGCAAGCTGCTGGATTTTGTGGGGCTGTTCCCCCACTACTTTGTGGGCAGCAATGCCGACCTGCCCATTGTGGGCGGCAGCATCCTGAGCCACGACCACTTCCAGGGCGGTCATTATGAGTTCGCCATGGCCAAAGCACCCGTGGAAAAAAGCTGGGTCTTCCCCGGCTTTGAGGATGTGGAAGCAGGCATCGTCCACTGGCCCATGAGCTGCATCCGCCTGACCTGCGCGGATGACGAGCGGCTGGTGGATCTGGCCGACAAGATCCTGACGGCCTGGCGCGGCTACACCGACGAGGCAAGCTTCATCTTTGCCGAGACCGACGGCGAGCCCCACAACACCATCACCCCCATTGCCCGGATGCGGGATGGCAGGTATCAGCTGGACCTTGTTCTGCGCAACAACATCACCACCCCGGAGCATCCGCTGGGTGTTTACCACCCCCATGCCAAGCTCCACCACATCAAAAAGGAGAACATCGGCCTGATCGAAGTCATGGGTCTGGCCGTTCTTCCCAGCCGCCTGAAAGGCGAGATGGCCGAGCTGGAGACGGCACTGGTCAACCACGTTCCCACCGCCGAATATGCCGAGAGCATCCAGAAACACGCCGCGTGGGCCGGAGAGATCCTGGCAAACCACCCGGAGCTGAACGCCGAAAACGTTCACAGCATCGTGCAGGAGGAGATCGGCCACGTATTTGCCGAGGTTCTGGCTGACGCCGGTGTGTACAAACTGGACGAAGCAGGCCGCGCCGGATTCGTGCGGTTCCTGGAAAGTGTAAAGTGATCATTGCAGAGCAGCGGGCATTTGCTTCGGCAGACGCCCGCCGTTCTGCTTCCATGGAGGTTTTTTCTATGCCCTACACGTTGGAAGTCTGTGTGGACAGTGTGGCCAGCGCCCTTGCGGCAAAGCAGGGCGGAGCCGACCGGCTGGAGCTGTGCGCCGACCTCATCATTGGCGGCACCACGCCCAGCCTTGCGCTGGTGCGGCAGGTCAAGGCCGAGACCGGCCTGCCGGTGCGCGCCCTGCTGCGGCCCCGGTTCGGGGATTTCTGCTACGACAAATGGGAGCTGGCCCAGATGGCCGAAACCGCCGCAGAGCTGGTGCAGGCGGGCGCTGACGGCATCGTGACCGGTGTTCTGACCCCGGACGGAACACTGGATGTGGACGCCCTGCGCCCCATCTATAACTCCGCCCGCGCCGCTGCAAAGGCAGCAGGACGGCCGGTGGCCTGCACCCTTCACCGGGCCTTTGATGTCTGCAAAGAGCCCTTTGCGGCGCTGGAAGCCGCCAAAGCGCTGGGCCTTGCCACCATCCTGACCAGCGGGCAGGCCGCCAGCGCCCCGGCAGGTGCGGCGCTTCTGCATCAGTTGGTGGAGGCCGCCGGAAGCAGCATCGAGATCCTGGTGGGCGCGGGTGTCACCCCGCAGAACCTCCCTGCGCTGGCCGCAGATACCGGCGCCCATGCGTTCCATATGTCCGGCAAACAGGTGCTGGACAGCCGGATGACCTTCCGGCGCGAGGGTGTTCCCATGGGCCTGCCGGGCTCCTCCGAGTTTGAGGTCTGGCAGACCAGCCCGGAGGTCATCCGTCAGGCACGGAACGTGCTGGACACCTTGTAAATCTTTTTCTCCTGATAAAACAACGCCCTGCTGCGCAGAAATGCGATCAGCAGGGCATTGTTTGTATTCTTCGGAAGATATTCCAGCTTACAGCTCCGGTGCTTCCAGATCGTTCCGGTTCTCGATATGGTGCTTCTCCGCATAGCCGGTCAGCATCAGAGTCAATGCACCGTCGCCGGTCACGTTGCAGGCTGTGCCAAAGCTGTCCTGCAGGGCAAAGATAGCCAGCATCAGGGCCGTGCCCGCATCGTCAAACAGCAGCACACCGGTGATCAGGCCCAGCGATGCCATCACGGTGCCGCCGGGGACACCGGGCGCACCAATGGCAAAGACGCCCAGCAGCACACAGAACAGGATCATGGTGCCCACACTGGGCAGCTGGCCGTACAGGATCTTGGAGATGGTCATGCAGAAGAACACCTCGGTCAGAACCGAGCCGCAGAGGTGGATATTGGCAAACAACGGGATGCCAAAGCTGACCATATCCTTGCGCAGGACTTTGCTCTTGCGGGCACAATCCAGTGCAACGGCCAGCGTAGCGGCACTGGACATGGTGCCCACAGCCGTCAGGTACGCCGGGCCATAGTGGCGCAGCACCTCCCAGGGGTTCCGGCCGGAGTATGCACCTGCCAGCAGGTACAGCACTGCCAGCCAGATATAATGTCCTGCCATAACGATCAGGATGATCTGGAGAAACGCAGGCAGCTGGTGGGTGATCATGCCCTCATAGCTCAGGTTGCAGAAGGTAGCTGCAATGTAGAAGGGCAGAATGGGGATGATGATCTTTCCCACAATGTCCAGCACGATGTTCTGAAACTCCGCCAGAAAATCACAGGTCAGCTTGCTGTGGGTCCAGGTGGCCGCAAGGCCCACCAGAACGCTCAGCACCAGTGCGCTCATCACGCTCATGATCTGGGGAATGTTCAGCTCAAACACCACATCCGGCAGAGCCCGCAGCCCGGCCACCTCTGTGTCGATGGACAGATGCGGGATCAGCGCATAGCCTGCGCCCACACTCATAAAAGCCGCGCACACCGAAGAAGTGTAGGCAATGACCACTGCCACCCCCAGCAGGCGGGAGGCATTCTGCCCCAGCTTGGTGATGGACGGCGCAATGAAGCCGATGATGATCAGCGGCACACAGAAGGTAATGAGCTGGCCCATGATGTATTGCAGGGTCACCACCACCTTCATGGCGCTCAGGGGAAAGACCTGTCCCAGAAGGATGCCGATCACGATGCCCAGCAGCAGCCGGAACGGCAGATTGTTCCACAATTTTTTCATCCTAGATTCCTATTCCTATCCTTTTTTCCGTATCGTTATACTTTCCGGCGGAGCAGGCTCATGGGAGGCAGCTCCGGTGTCGGGATCGTATACTTTTCCATGGCATGCGGGGTGGAGTCCACGCTCTCCCCTGCCTCATTTTTGATCCATTCCGGGTGCAGAGGGATGCTGCGGCCATCCGGGCAAAGCACTTCCAGCGTATCGCCCAGGCTCCACTTACCCCGCTGCTGGCAGGAGGCAACGCCATTCTCCCAGCCTTCCACGGTGCCCACAAATTCCCACTCGCGGATGTAGGTGGCACTGTCGGTGGCCTGCCGGGCCTGCTCACGGCCAAAGTAGAAGCCGGGAGAATAGTGCCGGTGGCTGGTGCGGGTCAACTCAGCCAACGCCTCGTCTGGCAGCTCGAAGTTGTCGTTGAGGGGGTCGGCAATGTACTGATCCAGCGCCTTGCGGTAAGCAGCGGTTACACTGGCCACATAGTAGAAGGTCTTGGCCCGGCCCTCGATCTTCAGGCTGTCCACGCCGGCCTTGCAGATCAGGTCCAGGAAGGGCGCGGTACACATATCGTTGGCGTTGAGGATGTAGCTGCCATTCTCGTTCTCGCCGATCTCATACAGCTGGCCCGGGCGGGTCTCCTCGCTCAGATAGTATTTCCAGCGGCAGGGCTGGGCGCACTGGCCCCGGTTGGCATCGCGGCCCGCCATGTAGTTGGACAGCAGGCACCGGCCCGAAACGCTCATGCACATGGCGCCGTGGACAAAGGCTTCGATCTCCAGCTCCGGCGGGGTCTTGTCGCGGATGGTGGCAATATCCTGCAGGGTCAGCTCCCGGGCCAGCACCACCCGCTTGGCACCCAGGTTGTAAGCAGCACGGGCAGCGGCCCAGTTGGTGATGCCGGTCTGGGTGGACATATGAACATCAATGTCCGGGGCAAACTGCTTGCAGGCTTCCAGCACACCCAGGTCTGCCACGATAAAGGCATCCACACCGGCCGCAGCCGCCTGACGGATAGCTTCCGGCAGACGGTCAGCTTCTTTGTTGGTGGGCAGCGTGTTCATGGTCAGGTAGACCTTGCGGCCCCGGGCGTGGGCGTAGATAACGCCCTCGGCCAGCTGCTCCGGCGTGAAATTGGCCGGGGCAGAGCGCATTCCAAACTCCGTCATGCCGCAGTACACGGCATCGGCACCGTAGTTGATGGCATACCGCAGGCGCTCCAAATCGCCTGCCGGAGCCAGCAGTTCCGGGATCTGTAACATAGAATTATCCTCTCTTTTTAACAACCCTCTCCGTCATCGCTGACGCGATGCCACCTCTCCCGAAGGGAGAGGCGACACTGACTCATCGGACAGGTTTCAGCAAACCTGAACCCAGAGCCTCAATTGGCTCTCCCTTTGGGAGAGCTGTCAGCGAAGCTGACTGAGAGGGCTTTACTTTTTTAAGCTTTTATTCACTTCCGCTGCTTTCTGGCAGTTGGTCTGATGCTCGGCATAGGTGCGGGCATAGTAGTAATGGCCGGAAAGGTCGGTGACAAAGAAATAGCAGTCCCTGACGTCTTCATCGGGCTGGGGAGCCAGTGCCGCCTGAATGGCTGCAAGGCCCGGGTTTGAGATGGGTCCTGCGGGCAGACCGATGCAGGTGTAGGTATCGTAGGCATCCCGGATGTTTTCCGGGATCTTATCCCAGCCGCCGTAATAGGGCGCCACCCAGTTCCAGAGGTAGTTGTTGTCCTCATCGCTCTGGACATAGCTGGAGGTGTTGCTCTGGAGCTTGGGGTAGGGCGAATCCTCTGCCAGACGGTTGCGGAACACCTGCGCCACATTGGAATCCTGATCGTTGCCTGCTTCCTCCTGCACAAAGGAGGCCAGCGTAATGACCTCGGACAGGGTCAGATCCTGTTCTTCCAGCTCTTTGTACATGGCATCGGTAAACTGCTTGTCAAAATGCGCATAGAACGTTGCCACGTAGTTATGAACCGTATCGTCCTTCAAAAACTCATAGGTATCCGGGAACAGATATCCCTCACACTTCATAAAGCGGTCGGGCGCATCTTTATCGTCCGGGATCAGCTTCCAGAACTTGTACTCGCTGAAATCACCGGTGTTGGCTTCTTCCAGAAATTCCTCTGCGCTGCACAGGCCAGCTTCTTCCATTTTCCGGGCAATGGCAATGGCCGGAGTCCCCTCCGGGAAGGTCAGCCGGACGCTCTCAGCCTTTGCATAAGCTGAAAGGGCCTCGATGAGGTCATCGTAGGACATCCCGCTGGCCAGCTCAAAGTCACCGTATTGCAGCTTTGCCGCTGCACCCTCGTGCCCTACATACCAGCGGAACAGCTGCGGGAACCGGATGACGCCCGCCTTCTGCAGTTCTTTGGCAATGGATGCCACACCGCTGCCCTGCTGGATGGTCACAGTGACGCTTTCCCCCTGAGCCGTGCTGCCGTCGATCTCCCGCTTTGCCAGCAGGAAGACCCCGCCGGCCAGCAGAAGCAGCAGCACCAGAAGGACCAGCAGGATCTTCCATGCACCGCCTTTTTTCTTTGGTTTCCCGTGTTTTTGTGCCATAAGCAGATTCCTTTCAGTCCATCATCAGTCGCATGTAGCTTTCCGACACATCAAAGGGCTCCCCTTCAAACCGGATCAGGCCGTAATCCTGCCGGGTGCCCTCGCCCAGGAACAGGTTCTGCGCTGCGCCCACAGTGATGACCGCCTTTTCCACGATCACTTCCTTCTCGCGGGCCGCTTCCATCAGCACCTCTGCGGCACGGTCGTTGGCCGCCATCAGTTCCACAAAGTAAAGGGTATCCTCCTGCCGGAAGTAGATGCCGTAACCCTGCTCACTGGAAACGATGGTGGCGCCCCGGGAGTACAGGTCACACAGCACCACGCCCATCTGCTCGGCAGGCAGCTGCACGGTATCGGGCCAGAACTTTGCCCGCAGCTCACAGAGCTTTTTCGCGGTCACCGAGTCAAACTCCGCCTGGCTCCACAGGTTGCGCTCCACTTCACGGGGCAGGCACCGCAGGGGGAAGGCTTTCTGGAAGCCCTTGTCCTGCAGCAGGGCCGACTGCTCCGGGCTGGCGGGCACCGCCACCACAAAGCCTGCGCCCCGCTGCTTCTGCTGGGCGCACAGGGTATCCACAAGGCCCGCCAGGATCAGGCTGCCCTGTCCGCACAGACCAAACAGATAGCTGCCCGGACGGCCCTGCAGGCTGACCGGAACAGCCAGTGCCACAGCTTCAATGTGGTCGTTTTCTTCCGCCACATAGACATTCTGCACCCCGGCAAAGCGCTCCACTGCGTTCCGCACAAACTCCTCGGAATCGCCCCGCTGGGCCTGCCACAAGGCCAGGATCTCCGTCCAGTCGGACGGCTGCATCAAACGGTACATGAAATAGGATTCCTCCTTCAGCTAATATTATCCGACAGCAGCCTCACCCTCTCAGGCCGCTTCGCGTCCTTTCCGGGTTGCGGCTCCCAGCGTTCGCATCGTGCAATTGCACTCGCGCACTGCTGGCCGCTGCCCCAACAACTCCTTCTTCAATCCGCCACTGGCGGCAGTCGTCGTTGTTGCCCCCAAAGGGAGAGCCAATTCCGGCTTTATCCTTTGATCGCAGATATTGCAAGGCTCCAGACTTCTTTCTGGATCTCCTCAATGCTCCGCATCCCATCCCCTGCCGTGCAGTGGACGGTAGCCCAGCCAAGGTGTCCGGCGCAGAACTCTGCGGCGTGGCGGCTGCGGGCCAGATATTCGGTGTCCTTTTCGTGGACATCCTTCTTTGTCTCGTCACCGTGGTAGCGCTGGGTCATCAGTTTCTGGCTCACGGCCGGGTCTACCTGCAGGTAGATCACCTTGTCCGGTGCGGGCAGGCCCAGCAGCCGGAACTCGTAATCAAACAGCCAGTGCAGAAATTCTTCCCACTGCTCCGGCGGCAGCTTGGAACACTGATGGACGGCATTGGAGGTGGTGTACCGGTCTGCGATCAGGATGCCGCCCTCCTCATAAAACCTGCCCCAGTCGGCCTTATAGCCCGCATAGCGGTCTACGGCATAAAAGCTGGAAGCTGCATAGGCGTTCACATCGTCGGGCTTATCGCCGAACTGCCCGGCCAGATACATCTTCACCAGCGCGCTGGAGTCGCTCTCATAGTTCGGGAAGGTGATCTCCCGTACCGGGAAGCCCTGCGCAGCAAGGTTCTTGGCCAGCAGCTTTGCCTGCGTGCCCTTGCCGCTGCCGTCCAGCCCTTCCAGAACGATCAGTTTTCCGCGGCTCATACGTCCGCCTCCTCTTTGATGGCGTCATACTTTGCCCGCACTTCCGAAGTTTTTCCGCAGCACATCTTACCCTCCGGGCAGGGGCCGCTGACGCAGGCCGGGCCTGCCTTGGCAAAGATGTGGGGGGCCACCGGGTAGACCAGCCGGAACATTTCTTCGGCCAGCTGGCGGATCTCCCACTGGGCCCGGCTGCAGCAGCGCAGGTGGAAGAAGTTCTGCAGGCTGCGGGCATTCATGGTGACCACCATCTTGGTCTCGCAGGCATTGGGCAGCACAAAGCGGGCATCCTCGTTGGCCTGCTTGGAAGCCTTGGCCCGGGCCTGCTTTTCGGGCATGCCTTCAGCCATCAGGCGGGCTGTGTGGCCATCCTCCAGCTTTTTGGCAAGGTCAAGGTAGCGCTGGGCATCCTCGTTCATGCTGGCGATGAACGCTTTCTTTGCCTCCGGAATGGCTTCAATTTCCGGCGGGACCACATAGCGGAAATCGTCCAGACGGACATAGCGCTGGCTCTGCACACTGAACGACGCAATGCGGTGGCGGGTGATCTGCGCCAGAAGTGTCCGGCTGACCCCCTCGATGCCAAAGGTGAAGCTGGCGTGTTCAATGGGGCTGGCATGGCCCAGATCGCTGAGCATGGTCAGGAACTTGGCCGTTTTTTCCTCGGTCAGGCCGTCCAGCAGGTCCGTGATGTGGGCATCGGAGTAGCAGAGCTTGGCCGCTGCCGCCACCACCTTTTCCGGCTCCGGGGTATGCGCGATCAATCGGACAGTCATCATAGTTTGCTCATTCCTCCGTAATTTTTGTCAAGGGTGCAAAGTTTGCCATGGTCTTCTTCACACCCACTTTTTCAAAGTTGATCTCCACGATCTGGTCGCCGGCCATTGCCTTGACAGCCAGCACCTTGCCCCGGCCGAAGACCTTGTGTTCCACAATGTCGCCCACCTCGTAGTGTTTGGGCCCTGCCGCGGCCGGCCGGGACGCCGCCGGTGCGGCCGGTGCCCCGGGGAAGCTGACCGGTTTTTCCGGCGCCTTGGGGGCCGCAGGGCGGCCATAGCCGCTGCCAAAGCCGGAGGAGCCGGAACTGTGCGGGGCGCTGTACCCGCTGCCAAAACCGGAAGAACTGCTGCCGCGGCTTGCATAGCCGGAACCAAAACCGCTGCGCTCCCCGGCGTTGTACTCGCGGTTCAGGTATCCGCCGCCGGTGCGGCCGCCATAACTGCTGGTGCTGCGGCCCCAGCCGGAAGCACCGGAATAGCCCGACGCCCCGCCGGGCACAGTATCGCTG
>CAVDVT010000008.1:0-15712 GCA_963612415.1 bacterium
GGTCATGACCCCTCCGGCCCGGCCACGGCCGTGCCGTCTCCCCTTTGCCAAGGGGAGACGCTCTTGCAGTTTCCGGGCAGCTGTTATATTATATAATTACATTATAAAGGCAGAGGAGGCCCCAGACCATGATCCTGACGGTCAACATCGGCAACACCCACATCACCATTGCCGGTTATGAACACGACACCTTGCAATTCAACGGACGGCTGCATTCCAGCCCCGCCGCCACCGTGGACGAATACGCCATGAACCTGCTGAGTCTGCTCTCCTTATATCATGTTGCCCCGGACCGCATTGAAGGCGGCATTCTGGGCAGTGTTGTGCCCGCATTGACCGGCCGGGTACTGGCAGCTTTGCGGATGCTCTGCTCTGCCCGCATCCTGACCGTTGGCCCGGGGCTGAAAAGCGGCATCAAGCTGCGGCTGGACAACCCCGCCCAGCTGGGTGCAGAGCTTCTGTGCGGCGCAGTCGCTGCACTGGCCGAGACGCCCGGCCCGCTGGCTGTTATCTCCGCGGACACCGCTATCTCCATGATGGCAGTCAATGCCAAGCAGGAACTGGTGGGCGGCGTGATCCTGCCGGGGCCCCAGCTCTCCCTTGCCGCACTGGTGCAGAACACGGCCCAGCTGCCCCAGATTGATCTCTCGGCTCCGGCTGCTTCCTCCATCCTTGGCAAGAACACCGCTGCCTGCCTGCAGAACGGCTTTGTTCTGGGCACCGCCGGGCTGCTGGACGGCCTGGCCGACCATTTCCGGGCGGAGCTTGGCCCGGACGTTCGCTTCTACGCCACCGGCAACCTGCCCCGCACCATCCGGGAGGCCTGCCGCACCCCCATCCAGTACCGGGAATATCTGATCACGGATGGCCTGTACCGCATCTGGCAGCGGAATCGGAAGGGCTGACGAATTTCGATTGCATTTTACCTGCACCTGTGCTATAATATGTTGTACTGATTCGTCAGTACCCTTTGCGATCGTAGCTCAGCTGGATAGAGCGTTCGGCTCCGACCCGGAAGGCCAGAGGTTCGAATCCTCCCGGTCGCACCAGGAAAAACCAGAACACAAATGTGTTCTGGTTTTTCTTTTTTGAAAGAATCATCTTGCAAAAGTATTTGCGTCCTTTATAATAGACCTTGTGCCCCGGTGTGCGCGGGCACGGTCTGGTTTAGGTCTTAAAGGAAAAGAGAATATGAAATCAAATGCAAAAACGCTGACCGAAGGGCCGCTGGCAAAGCAGATCCTGCTGGTCAGCCTGCCGCTGGCATTGTCCAACCTGCTGCAAGTGCTGTTCAACATGTCAGACGTGGCCGTTGTGGGCCGGTTTGCAGGCTCCACAGCGCTGGGTGCAGTGGGTTCCACCAGCATCTTTGTTACCCTGTTCACCGGCTTTCTGATCGGCCTGAGCAACGGCATCAACGTGCTGGTAGCCCGCTTTTACGGCGCACGGCACGAGGATGACGTCCGCCGCACCGTCCACTCGGCACTGGTGGTCAGCCTGATCGCCGGTGTGGTGCTGCTGATCGTCGGTCTGCTGGGCTCTCCTGCCCTGCTGCGGCTGCTGAACACCAAGGACGACCTGCTGCCCGGTGCCATCCTCTATCTGCGGGTCTATTTTCTGGGTATGCCTGCGCTGGCGCTTTACAACTTTGGCAACGCCATCTTCAGCGCCATTGGCGATACCAAAAAACCGCTGTACTTTCTGAGCATTGCCGGTGTGCTGAATATTCTGCTGAACCTGTTCTTTGTCATTGTCTGCAAGCTGGATGTGGCCGGTGTGGCGCTGGCCAGTGCCATTTCCCAGTGCGTTTCGGCAGGGCTCATCCTCCACGCACTGACTAAGGTGCAGGACTGCTACGCCCTCCACCTCCGGGAGGCCCGGCTGGACCCCGCCATGACAAAGAGCATTCTGGCGCTGGGCCTGCCTGCCGGGTTCCAGAACGCCATCTTCGCCATTGCAAACCTGTTCATCCAGGCCGGTGTCAACTCCTTCGACTCCCTGATGGTCAAGGGCAACAGCGCCGCCGCCAACGCCGACAACCTCATTTACGACTGCATGGCGGCTTTCTACATGGCCTGTGCAAGCTTTATGAGCCAGAACTACGGTGCAGGCAAGCCCGACCGGGTGAAGAAAAGCTACTTTATCGCACTGGCCTATTCCTTTGGCGTGGGCCTGCTGCTGGGCGGCAGTCTGTTCCTGTTCGGGCGGCAGTTTCTGGCCCTGTTCACCACCGAGCCCGCCGTCATCGATGCCGGCATGAAGCGTGTGGGCGTGATGGGCCTTGCCTACTGCGTCTCGGCCTTCATGGACTGCACCATTGCCGCCTCCCGCGGTCTGGGCAAGACCGTGGTGCCCACCATCATCGTCATCATGGGCTCCTGCGTGTTCCGGGTGATCTGGGTATACACCATCTTCGCCCACTTCCACACCATCCCATCGCTCTACCTGCTTTACCCCTGCTCCTGGACACTGACCGCCATTGCGGAGATCCTTTACTTTGTCCACTGCTACAGGCAGGCCATGCGGGTGTTCCACGAGCCCATGCCCTCATCGCTGTAAAACTGCATACAAAAAGCGGATGCCGTCGGGCATCCGCTTTTTCATTGGAAAGCTTTACTGATAATCGTGGTTGAGGAACATGGCCTTGATGACGATCACTTCGTCATACTCCTCCTGCTCCACCTGAACGTCCGCGTTCAGGGCTTTCAGGCGGGCTTTCACAGCTTCCAGGGCCTCGGGCACCGTCACGGCACGGCCTTCCTCCACGGCATCCATCATCTGCTTGAGGACGATGGGATGGGCGTAGAAGCTGGGCACCGGGAATGCGCCGTGGGGGTAGTGCTTCACATACTCCGCCATGGCCGCCTCGGCCTTTTCTGCCCGCTTCATGATGGCATTGTGGTTGTTGTGGGCCGTGGGCAGCATATTGTAGCTGGAGAACAGGAAGATGGCTGCAAACCCGAACAGTGCAAAGTAAACGCCGTAGCTGCCCGTGTGGGTGAACACTTCATACAGGCCAAAGGCAGCCGCTGCAATGCCGAACACAAAAATGGCAAGGGCCACATAGCGGTACACCGGCTTGCTCTGGAGCTGGGCGCGCTTGCGGCGCTGGGCAGCACTCAGTTCATCGGCAAGGGCAGGCTTTGCTTCCAGATATTCCTTTGCCCTGCTCAGAACGGTGATGGTGTGCTTGGCGTCATCGGTCAGTTCCGGCAGCTTGCGGGCCGCCTTTTCCTCCGCCTTTTTCTGCAGAGCCTGCTCACCGGCGGCGCTCAGCAGTCTGAGTTGGGGCTGCTCCCTGGCCAGAACTTCCAGCAGCTTGTCCACATCCCGCTCATCCTTGAAGTTGCACTGCTTCTGCTTGCCGCCGTCATACTCCACCACCAGGTAAGCCATGGAGGCAAACATTCCCTTGCCGGTAAAACCGCCGGAACTCATGGCCACCCGCTTGAACACACGGGTGATGCTGGAATAAGGCAGGTAGTAGCGGCGGTCGATGTAAAAGCTGTTCAGATACAGCGCCTTTTTGCCCACGCCGCAGGGGCCGATCTTCCGACAGGCTTTTTTGTCGGCCTCCAGCTCGGCAGCGTCCAGTTTGGCAAGACCCAGTTGTGCAGGTTTGAAGATCATAGGTTCATCCCTCTTTTGCGTTTTGTTGTACCCATTTTCCCACTGCGGCAGCAAAAATGCAAGGGGTGCGCCCTTACTCTTTGCCAAAACAAAAACCGGCCGCTGTTGCGGGCAGCGGCCGGTTCAAAAGTTCACAGGGGAATTGCCGCCGTGAATGGGTTATGCGGCTTTCTTTTCCGTGTGCTTCTTGGTAGCGTGGATGAAGATCGCCAGCATGGCAATTGCAAAGACGATACCAATGGGATATGCCAGAGCGGTGTTGTAGATGGTAGCACCCTCGGCGGTCTTGCTGTTCAGGATGCCGCCCAGGCACTCAGGTGCCAGCACGAAGTAGGTGCAGGACACAGCGCTCATGAAGGTTGCGGGAACTGCCGTGATCCAGTAGTTCTTCTTCTCCTTGAACAGGTACATGGAAGCGGCCCACAGCACGATCATAGCCAGAGTCTGGTTGGTCCAGCTGAAGTAACGCCAGATGACCGTGTAGTTGATGAAGCCCAGTGCATTGCCGATGCCCAGGAAGGCGCCGACACCCAGAACGGGAACGCAGAGCTTCAGGCGGTTTGCGTAGCTGTCCTGATCCAGCTTCAGCCAGTCGGCCAGAGTCAGACGAGCAGAACGGAATGCAGTATCGCCAGAGGTGATGGGGCAGATCACAACACCGATCATAGCCAGTGCAATGCCCACGCCGCCCATGGTCTTGGAGCAGACGTCGTAGATGGCGGCAGACTGACCTGCGCTCAGAGCCTCGGCCAGACCGGTCATCTTACCATCGGTGATGTTGTACAGTGCGCAGCCGGCAGCGGCCCAGATCAGAGCGATGACGCCCTCACAGACCATTGCGCCGTAGAACACGAAGTGGCCCTGCTTCTCACTCTTCATGCAGCGAGCCATCAGAGGCGACTGAGTGGAGTGGAAACCGGAGATAGCACCGCAGGCAACGGTGATGAACATGAAGCTCCAGATGGGGGTGCCCGACGGGTGCATGCTGTGGAAGTTGTTCCACAGTTCGGGGATGGTGTAAGCGGGGTTGGTGAAGATACCAAAGATAACGCCCACAGCCATGATAATCAGGCAGATGCCGAACACGGGGTAGATCTTACCGATGATGGCATCAATGGAGATAAAGGTTGCGATGAAGTAGTAGATCAGGATGATGATCAGCCAGAACAGGGTGGTGGTGAGCATGCCGCTCATACCATTGTTCTTGCACAGGGTCACGATCAGGCCGGCGGGGCCCACTGCGAACACGGTACCAACCATGATCAGCAGCACCACAGAGAACACACGCATGATGTTCTGCATAACAGGTCCCAGATACTTACCGGTGACCTCAGCGATGGAAGCGCCGTCGTTGCGCTCACTCATCATGCCGGAGAAGTAGTCATGCACACCACCGGCAAAGATGGTGCCGAAGGTGATCCACAGGAACACCACAGGGCCCCACAGAGCGCCCTGCAATGCGCCGAAGATGGGGCCAAGGCCCGCGATGTTCAGCAGCTGGACGAGGAACAGCTTCCACTGGGGCATCACAACGTAGTCAACACCGTCGTTGATGCGAACAGCAGGAGTTTCACGGTCGTCCGGTCCGAACGTGTTGTCAACGATCTTGCCATAGACAAAATAGCCGATGATCAGGAGCGCCAGACAGAGTAAGAAACTAATCATACCAGAAACCTCCTTTATAGTCCATGCGCAGCCCCATTCTGCTGCACACGGCCAATCCTTGGCTTCATGTTAACACATTTTTCATAAAGCGGGAAATATCCTTCCAGAATGGCCCTCATATCAAAAAATATATAGCTGGCATATTCCCGGTGGTTCCGGCAAATATTTTCCTCGCATCTTCGGCAAAATTTCTTCATTTTTCCGTTTCACAGCCGTTTTCATCTCTCTGAAGTGCAAAACAACGAATTTTTTCACGCGTTTTTGTGCATCTTGTCCATTTCTTGCAGATTTTTGCCCTGCCGCGTCGTTTCTCTGTACAGCAAGAACCGCCTGCCGGAAAATCGGCAGGCGGTTCTTGCTGTGTGAATGGGTATTGAGAAGGAATAAGAAAGGATGGATCGTTGTTATGCAGTCTTCTTTGCCGGGTTCTTCTTCGTTGCGTGGAGGAAGATGGCCAGCATGGCAATGGCAAACACGATGCCAACGGGGTAAGCAACTGCTGTATTATAAACAGTAGCACCCTCGGCCGTCTTGCTGTTCAGCAGGCCGCCCAGGCACTCCGGTGCCAGCACGAAGTAGGTGCAGGACACAGCGCTCATGAAGGTTGCGGGAACTGCCGTGATCCAGTAGTTCTTCTTTTCCATAAAGAGGTACATGGATGCAGCCCACAGCACGATCATGGCCAGAGTCTGGTTGGTCCAGCTGAAGTAACGCCAGATCACCGTGTAGTTGATGAAGCCCAGTGCATTGCCGATGCCCAGGAAGGCGCCCACGCCCAGCACGGGGATGCAGAGCTTCAGGCGGTTTGCGTAGCTGTCCTGATCGATCTTGAACCAGTCGGCCAGGGTCAGGCGGGCGGAACGGAATGCAGTATCGCCGGAAGTGATGGGGCAGACCACCACGCCGATCATGGCCAGTGCGATGCCCACGCCGCCCATGGTCTTGGAGCAGACATCATAGATGGCCTTGGACTGGCCCATGGCCAGTGCCTGTGCCAGACCCGTGTTCAGGCCGCCGGTGACCTCGTACAGGGAGCAGCCGGCTGCGGCCCAGATCAGAGCGATGATGCCCTCACAGACCATGGCACCGTAGAACACGAAGTGGCCCTGCTTCTCGCTCTTCATGCAGCGGGCCATCAGAGGCGACTGGGTGGAGTGGAAGCCGGAGATAGCGCCGCAGGCAACCGTGATGAACATGAAGCTCCAGATGGGGGTGCCCGACGGGTGCATGCTGCCAAAGTGATCCCAGATCTCCGGGATGGTGTAGGCAGGGTTGGTAAAGATGCCAAAGATAACGCCGATGGCCATGATGATCAGGCAGATGCCGAACACGGGGTAGATCTTGCCGATGACCGCGTCAATGGAAATAAAGGTTGCAATGAAGTAGTACACCAGAATAATGATCAGCCAGAACAGCAGCGAAGTCAGCGCACCGGATGCACCGCTCTGGCTGCACAGCTCCACGATCAGACCGGCGGGGCCCACTGCAAACACAGTGCCCACCATGATCAGCAGCACCACAGAGAACACGCGCATAACGTTCTGCATCACAGGGCCTAAGTATTTGCCGGTGATCTCGGCAATGGAAGCACCGTCGTTGCGCTCGCTCATCATGCCGGAGAAGTAGTCATGCACACCGCCCGCAAAGATGGTACCGAAGGTGATCCACAAAAACACCACCGGCCCCCACAGGGCACCCTGCATGGCACCAAAGATCGGGCCAAGGCCCGCGATGTTCAGCAGCTGGACGAGGAACAGCTTCCACTGGGGCATCACAACGTAGTCAACACCGTCGTTGATGCGCACAGCAGGCGTTTCGCGGTCGTCCGGGCCGAACGTGTTGTCCACGATCTTGCCGTAAACAAAGTAGCCCACGATCAGGATCGCTAAACAGAGCAGGAAACTAATCATACCAGAAACCTCCTTTTCGCTCCGCCGGGCCCAGCCCCATTCTGCCGCAGCCCCGGAACGTTTCTCTGGCATCATGGTAGCACACTTTTTACCAGCTGCGAAATATCATTCTGGCATAGGGTCATATCCAAGGTGATATATCCGCTAAGATTTTTTGCCGCTCCTAAGCTTATTTTTCAACCATTTATCAGCAAAAACAAGATTCTTTGCTGATTTTCCGCTCATTTCATGCCCACATTCTGGAATTTTTGTCAATTTTGAATGGTGTATCCTTTGCTGGTTCTTAACTGGCCCGGCGGCCATTTTACCGGGTGTCCTGCCGTTCTGCATTCCGCCAGTGCAGGCCGCACGGCACGGACCGAACGCAAAAAACAAGATTGACATGTTCCAAAACAACCTTATACTTTATATATGGGGACAGATATGCCCCGCGCCAGCCAAAGGAGAACGATACAGACCATGAATCCAGTGACCAGAGAAAAAGGCGGCACCTTTTCCTTGAACCGTGCCCAGCCCATCCACCGGTGGTACCCTTACATCGAGGGCTACTCCTCCTGCCTTGTGGAGGAAGAACTCCAGCAGCTGCTTGCCTTAAAGCCCGGCCTGCAGACCATCTACGACCCCTTTGGCGGCACCGGGACCACGGCGCTTGTGGCGTCCTGCCACGGCATCCAGCCTTTTTACAGCGAGTCCAACCCTTTTATGCAGCAGGTGATCGAGACCAAGATCAATCAGGTCCGTGCTGCAGCCGGCACCTCCGCTGTTTCCCGGCTGGAATATTACACGGTGCACCTCTCCTGCGGCCCGGAAGAAGACGCCCCCCGCTGGGACGGGTTTGAAAAATTTTTTGCGCCCCGCCAGCTGCACGACCTGCTGGCCCTCCGCGCACAGTTCGCGGAAGAACCGGACCCCGCTGTGCGGGCGTTGCTGTTTCTGGCGCTCAGTGCCATCACCGTTCCGGTGTCCCGGATGATCCGCCGGGGTGACCTGCGGTATGCCACCGCGCAGGAATATCAGGAGCGGGATGTCTGCGAGGCCGCTGCAGAAAAGTTGCAGGAGATCCTTGCCGACCTCCGGGAACACGGGCAGGAACCCGCCTGTCCCGCCGTACAGGTCAGCGAAGACGCCCGCAGCAACCCGTATTCTGACGCCTTTGACTGTGTGATCACCTCGCCGCCCTACCTGAACGGCACCAACTACATCCGCAACACCAAGCTGGAACTCAAGCTCAACGGCTATGTCCAGACCGAGAAAGATCTGCCCCGGTTCCATTCCAAGGGCATCGTGGCCGGCATCAACAACGTTTCCAAGCGCACTGTGGTAGACCGGGTCCTGCCCTGCATTGCCCCCTACCTTGAGCAGCTGGAACCGGCGGCCTACGACAGCCGCATCCCCAAAATGGTGGCCTGCTACTTCAACGACATGGAATGTGTTGCACAGACGCTCTGCCGCTCCATGAAAAACGGCGGGCTGCTCTCGCTGGACATCGGGGATTCCCAGTTTGCAGGCGTCCACATCCCTACACACGACATCCTGTCCGTTCTTCTGCAGGAGAACGGCTTCCACCTTTACGATCAGGAAATCCTGCGGCAGCGGCGCTCCAAGAACGGCATGGTCCTTTCCCAGCGCCTGCTCCGCTACCGATTGGAGAAATAATGGATCTGGAATACCGGCAGAAAGCCGAAGCATTCGTCCGCACGGCTCCTTACAAGCAGGAGCCTTACGGGCACCGGAACTGGGGCCACCCGTGGCACTCCCTCTGTTCCTACCACGGCAAGCTCAAGCCCGCCATTGCCCACTGGCTCGTCCGGGAGTTCACAGCCCCCGGCGATGTGGTGCTGGACCCGCTGTGCGGCGTGGGCACCATCCCCTTTGAAGCCTGTCTTCAGGGCCGCACCGGCCTTGGCAACGACCTGAGCGAGCTGGCCTATGTGGTGACCAAAGCCAAGCTGGAGCGGCCCGCCCAGAGCGATGCTCTGGCCGTTCTTGCCCAGCTGGAAGACTACCTTGCCGCCAACAAAAGCCGCTTTGCCCCGGACGCCTACCGTGACTTTGGCTTTAACGGAAAGCTGCCCGCCTATTTTGAGGAAAACACCTTCCGGGAGATCCTCTGTGCGCGGGAGTTCTTTCTCGCCCGTCTGCCCGCCCTTACCCCGGCAGAAGCCATGGTCTATTCGGCTTTCCTCCATGTGCTGCACGGCAACCGGCCCTACGCGCTCTCCCGCCGCTCTCACCCGCTGACCCCCTATGCCCCCAGCGGGGAGTTTGAATACAAGAGCGTTGCGGAAAAGATCCGCCAGAAGCTCTCCCTCAACTACAAATGCACCGATTTTGCACAGTTCACCCCCGGGGCTGCTTTTCTGGGCGATTACAAGACCCTGCCCGCCCGGGGGCTCCGGGCCGACTGCATCCTCTGTTCCCCGCCCTTTGCCAACTCCATGCGGTTTTATATGCAGAACTGGATGCGGCTGTGGCTCTGCGGCTGGGAAGCGGCCGACTACAAAACCGCCGACAGCCGCTTCCTTGACAAACGGCAGGAGAAAGATTTTGATGTCTATCTGGACTTTTTTCAGACCTGCAGCGCTCTGCTGGCGCCCGGCGGAAAGATGATCCTCCACCTCGGCAAAACCCAGTCTGTGGACATGGGGCAGGAGCTTTCCCGCCGGGCCGCCCCCTGGTTTGAGGTGGTCTGGCTGGCCGGCGAGGATGTCAGCTTTCTGGAAAAGCACGGCATCGCAGATAAGGGTTCCACCGTGGAACACCAGTTTTTATTCTTACAAAAAAAGTGAAGCGGAAAATTCCGCTTCACTTTTTTCCTTTCCGGCGCTTATCTGCATATTCGATCCATGTTGGCGAAAGCTCCGCAGCATATTGGAAGAAATCGATGCCGGTCTCTGCAAGGATGCGGTTGCGCAGCCCGCAGATCTCGTCCATATAAGCCGCATACTTTTCCAGCAGAAAGTCCACTTCCACCGGGGTCTGCAGCCGCCGCAAGGCTTCCGGGTTATACTGCGGCTGCCCGGCCAGAAGCTCATAGTCATATCCCGTTTTCACGGCCAGTTTGCGCAGCTTTTTGTCGGAATAAAACGCAGACGGCCACTTGCCGGATTTTTCGCCATTGCATCTTCTGCACAGCAGCGTTCCGGACTCTGTGGTGGCCGGCCAGAGGTAGTACACCGGCAGGGTGTGGTCGATGGGCTTTTCTTTGTTGGATTCCACCCGGCTCAGGTCTGCCCCGCAGCAGAAGCACCTGTACTCATACTGCTTTTCGATCTTATTCCGGTTCACCCTGGACGAACCCGCCACATCCAGCAGCAGGCGGCGCTTCTGGCCCGATTCAAAATGCTGATCGGCGGTTCTTGTGGGGTTTTTGATGGCGTTGTATTTCCTTTTGCAGGCACTGCACTCGCTCTGATGCCCGGAACTTGAACCGGCATGCTGATGGAAACTTTCAAGGGGTTTCAACGTCTTGCAGAGGACACAGTATTTATACCGCGGTGCGCTCAGAACATATTCATCGTGCGAGACGCTGAAGACGCCTTTTTCCACAGAGACTTTCTCTCCGCTTCCATCTTCCACATCCATCGAGCTGTCGAAATAGAGCTGTTCCCCGCCTGCGTAATGTTCATAACCGCATTCCGGGCACACAACGGAAAAACTGTCGTCCAGGTCGTCCTCTTTTACCACCAGCATCTGGGTACAGCCCGGGCGCAGGCACTGGAACACCCGGTACACCATCTGGCCACTCACTTTGACCGCCTGTGGATCATAGTACCACTTCGTCCTGCTCAGAACACTGTATGTCTCACGTCTTGCCATTTTTGTTTCTCCCGATCCGGCTTCTGCCCGGTTGGCGTCACTTTACCGTCCGTTCCGCCTGCTTGTGGAGCAGGTCCACAAAGGCCTGTTCCTCTGCCCGCAGGCTGCCCTTGTCCGGGTACACCAACACATCCCGCATCTGCTGGCGCTGGGCCGGGCACTTTTTCAGCACCAGATGGTACTGTTCCAATGCCTTGCGGGGCATGGGCGAAGCCCACATGTAGGCTGTGGGCAGGCGCTGGAGGATGGAGAACTGACTGCACCGCTCATACACATGGATCCGCCGCTCCGGGTTGACGTGCCAGCGCACACCGTCGCCGCCGTCCTCGCCGGGCAGCTGGAAATCATCGTGCAGGATCTCCAGATAGCGGTCCAGCTCCTTGAGGTCATAGATCTCCTTCTGGGCAAGGGGGCCGTCCCGGTTGGTGAGCAGCCGATACTCAAAATCCATCACCGGCTCCATCTTCAGCCCGCGCCGGGCACAGTAGTGGGTGTAATGCTCATCGTCCTCCACTGCATACCGCAGCAGGGCCAGATGGTAGCCCCGCCGCAGCACAAAGTCCAGCGCCTCCATGGAGCCGCCCTCCCGGATGTGGATGTGGAGCCTGTCCAGCGAAGCGGCCTTTTCCAGATAATCCACCGCCGCATAGGAAGCATAGGTCGCATGGGGGATCATCACCCGCAGCTCGGCGCAGCGCTCCTGTTCTTCCTGCACGCCCTGATCCAGCCGGGCCACCTCCCGCAGCACCCGCTCGGCCTGCTCGATGAAGTGGCGTCCCTGCTCGGTGGGGATCATGCCGGTGGAGGAGCGCTCAAAGATGCGGATGTGGTACTCCTCCTCCAGATTTTTCAGCGCCTTGCTGACATTTGGCTGGGCCGCGTACAGCTGCTTTGCCGCCGCGCTCACGGACCCGCATTCCATGATCGCCACCAGATACCGCAGTTCTGTAATGTTCAAATCCTTCTCTCCTTCCGGCTGTCTCCATTGATGCACTGACTTTAGTTTATCAGTTGAGCCGCCGGGCTGTCAAGCATTGACGCCGCCGGGCCTGTGCCTTATAATAAGGCCAACCAAATCCAGAAAGGAACCCTGAAATCCCATGGAACCTGTGACCTGCCGCGTTCTGCGGATCGACGAACAGCTTTACGGCTGTGAAGAACTGCCCGAGGGCCAGCCCGTCCTCTGCGATGTTCTGCTGGAGGATGCTGCCGGGAACCGCCGCGTCCTGCCCTACCCGGACGCCGAGCTGACCCGCCTTGGCATCAACGAGGGAGACACCGTTTCCCTGCAAGACCACAAACTGACCAAAGGAGCGCCTATGCACCGCGTTTATTTTACCCGCCACGGCGAGACCGTGTGGAACGTTGAAAACAAGATCTGCGGCATGACCGACAGCCCCCTGACTGAAAAAGGCCGGGCACAGGCCCGGGAGCTGGGCGAAAAGATCAAGGCCAGCGGCATCCACATCGATGAGATCCTCTACTCTCCCCTGTCCCGCGCCGCCGACACAGCCAAGGCCATTGCCGCTGCCACCGGCCTGCCCGCCCGCTGTGAGCCCCGCCTGCGGGAGCAGTGCTTTGGCCGGTATGAGGGCACCCCCCGCGACGGCGAGGAATTCCGCATCTCCAAGACCCACTTTGCCGACCGCTACACCGGCGGCGAGAGCATGATGCAGCTGGCCCAGCGCATCTACAATCTGCTGGACGAACTCAAGGCCGACACCGGCAAAACCTACCTGCTGGTGGCCCACAACGGCATTGCCCGGGTGGTGCAGTCCTACTTCCAGGATATGACCAACGAGGAGTATGCGGCCGCCGGCATCCGGAACTGCGAATTTGTAGAGTTTGATTTTAACGAATAAATGAATTTTTCCACATCGCTATTGACATTTTTCCAGATTCGCATATACTGAAAGTGGACAATGAGTTGGTTACGAGATTCATAATGTCACCAAAAGCGAACCCCCTCGGAGGTGGACTCTCCGAGGGGGTTCTTTGGTGCTTGCTGACCCTTAGATCCAGTCGTCAAGCCACTTGCAGATGTAGTGGACAATTACACCTGCTGCGACGGCCACAATCAGATCGGTTACGAGATTATACATAATGTCACCTCCCATCTGTTGCCAGAATGGAAAGGGCAGCACCAAAAGTATAACACAGGGTTCGACAAAAACAAAGGGACTTCCCGCATTCTTGCGGGAAGTCCCTTTTCCTTACTCTGCGTGCCGATAATGGAACACTTTATCCTTGGTGATAAACAGATAGATGCAGACGATCAGGGCCAGCAGCTCAGCCAGCGGGATGGCCAGCCAGATGCCGTCGATGTCGATCAGCATAGGCAGACCGATGACGGCCAGCACCTGGAACAGCAGGGTGCGCAGGAAAGAGATCAGCGCACTGGTCACACCATCGCCCAGCGCCGTGAAGAAGGACGACGCATAGACGTTGAACCCCATGATGAGGAAGCTCAGGCCGAACAGCCGGAAGGCCCGGGTGGTCAGGGCCAGCAGGTTCTCATCGTAACCCACAAAAATGCGTGCCACATAGGGGATGACGAACATGGAGCCAATGGTCATCACCACGGCCACCACGGCGATGAGCTTCAGGCTCTTGCGGTAGAGGTTGTTGACCTCCTTGCGGTTGCGGGCACCGTAGTGGTAGCTGACGATGGGGGCACTGCCCACGGCATAGCCCACGAACACCGCCACGAACAGGAAGGATGCGTACATGATGACGCCATAGGCGGCCACACCATCCTCACCTGCAAAGCGGAGCAGCTGGTAGTTGTACAGGATATTGATGAGCGAGGAGGACACATTGGTCATCAGCTCCGAAGAACCGTTGATGCAGGCTTTTTTCAGCACCTTTCCGTCAAACCGGGTGCGGCACAGGTGGATGCGGCTGGTATTGTTCCGGTTGAGGAAGTAAAGCACCGGCAGCAGACCGCCCACCACCTGACTGATCATGGTGGCGATGGCAGCGCCTTCCACGCTCCACCGCAGAATGCCCACCAGCAGCACATCCAGCACCATGTTGGTGCAGCCTGCGCCCACCGTAAAGGCAAAGCCCAGGTGGGGCTTTTCTGCCGTGACGAAGAAGCTCTGGAACATATTCTGCAGAATAAAGGTAGGCAGGCTGATCATCAGAACGCGGCCATACCGCAAGGCAAAGTCCAGCATTTCGCCCTCTGCGCCCAGCAGTTCAGCCACCGGGCGGAGCAGCAGCAGCCCCAGTGCCGACAGGACGATGCCGGAGATCAGCGCCGTTGCCATGAACAGGCTGAAGTACCGGTTCGCACGTTCTTCATCGCCCTCGCCCAGGGTAATGCCCACAATGGCACTGCCGCCGGTACCCAGCATAAAGCCCACGGTACCCACCAGCATGGGCACCGGCATGATGAGGTTGACCGCCGCAAAAGCGGTCTTGCCCACAAAGTTCGACACACACAGGCCGTCCACGATGCCGTAAATGGAAGTGAACAGCATGGTGCCGATGCAGGGCAGCACAAAACGGATCAGCCGCGAATAATCGAAGTGATCCGAAAGCTTGATCTTTTCTTTTGGCATAAATTCTCCTTTTTCAGACACATACAAAAAAGGCCGGACAAGACCGCACTCGTGGCATATTCCCTCCTCTGCTGAACTGCTACGGCAGCACAGCCTCCGGGAAACACCGAACGCGGCATCTTATCCGGCCTTTCAATTACGTTGAAACAGCCCTCCGATGAGCAAAAAGTATTATAGCAAAGTTTATTTTTTGTGTCAAGCTTTTTTCACATCATCCCGCCGGGGCGCCAGCCGGTGCAGTAGCGGGCATAATCGCGGTCAGCCTGCTTGACGTAGAGCAGGAACTGCTGCTTGCCCTCTTTGCTGGTGACCTGACGGACTTTGGTGGGCAGGCTCTGGCGCTGGAGCAGCTCCACTTCGTCGTTCAGCTCCTCCTCGGTATCAAAGGTATCCAGTTTTGTCCAGTGGGTGGCAAACAGCCAGATATTTGCAAGGGTATCGTTCATCATTCAGTCTCCTTTTCCGGGGCATCTGCGGAGATGCCGGCCCGGTAGAACGGCGCAATGGCGTTGGCATCGCCGTGGCGCACAATGGAATAAGTAATGTCGCAGTAGGGCTGGATGGCCGTGCTTTTTTCCACGGTGGAGATGAGCAGCACCTGCAGCTGCAGGCGGCGGAACAGCTCCATCATGGGGCGGATGCGGTCGCTGGTCATCTTGCTGAACGCTTCGTCCAGCAGCACAAGGCGGATGCTGTTCTCGCTCTTTTCGTAAATTTGCAGCAGGCTGGCGCAGATGGCCACGTAGAAGGGGGCCTGATTCTCGCCGCCGGAGGAATCGCGGCTGACGCGGGAAAGGTAAGCCTGCTGGCCCGAAACCGTGTTGGTCACCTTGATATCGTAATCCAGATAGGTGCGGTAATCCACATAATCGGAAAGGGTCACGTTCTCGGGGCGGCGGCCCTCCTGCCGGGCGCGGGTATTCTCGTCCACGTCGGCCATGATCTTTTCCATCAGCTCGTCCACCTGCCGCTCGTACACGGGGTCTGCGGTGGCGGCAAGGTTGTCCAGCGAGTCGGTATCCGTCATCTGCTGGTTGCCCTTGTCCACAATGACCTGATAGAAAGCGGCCAGCTGGGGATCCCGGCTGGGCTCCAGCTCAAAGCGGTAAACTTCCTCGCCGT